>JAISDQ010000091.1 GCA_031264605.1 Synergistaceae bacterium
GCCGCTCCGATGTAGTAGCGGAATTTACTGTCGCGGGCCGTTTTGCTGTAGCGCAAACCCGTCCTCCATCGCACCGAATCCGTCTCGCCGAATTCTACCGGGTCGCCGGTGGATATTGTCACCGTGTCGCTTCCCTGACGCGTCCAGAGCAGTTTTGTGTAGAGGTCGAGGTCTGACGATTCGCTCAAGTTTCTGACGTAGCCGAAACCGAAGTGCGCCCCGAAATACGTCGCGTCGGAATCGTATCTCGCCGCCGCGCCGGTCGGGTCAAGAAGATTGGACGTGAAATCCGTCTCCGTTTTGCCGAAGCGGAGGGCGCCGTCGCCGTAGAAGCGCCCTTTTTCGTCGCCGTTACCGTCGTAACGCGCCGCTATCCCCAGGCCGTAGTAGTCGGTGTCGCCGCTCGAATTGACGGAAGCGTAGCCCGCGAAATCGTTATACGCGTCGTAATTTCCCCGGCCGCCTTCGATGAAAGCGCCCAGCGTCAGGCGTCCGCCCGCCTTTTGGAAATCTTTGGCCAGGCCGCCCATCACGGAAAAACCGTCGACGTCGACGTGCGAGCCCGTATCCGTCTTCGTGTTGGCGTAGGACGCGCCGCCGAAAGTATATGTGCCGGAACTTCCCGGCTGTCTTCCCCAGGCGTTCGACATGCCGGTTTCGGCTATCAGGTCGGCTCCGGCGTTGAGGAACACCGCGCCGGCGGCGCGCCCTTCCGAAAGGGCCTTCGCCTGCGGGTGGACCTGTATGCTCGTCACGGTGGCGGTCATCTGACCGCTGGAGAAGGCAAGGTCGTAGTTATAGAGCAGGGCCACGCCTTTTTTACCGGTCGCCGTGGTTGGGGTGAAATTATTGGCGTCCACTGTTCCGCCTCCGCCAAAGAGAGTGAATGTTTGGTCTATCGGTATGAGGCCGCCACCGCCCATGATATTCACGCTGATTTCGCTCGACCTTGACCCGCCGTCATTCAAAAGGGCCGTGACGTTGGAATCGAGGTAGAGCCCCACCGCGCCGTCCGGCGCGTCCGCCTGAAATGTGAAGTTGTACAACCCAAAATTTTCGATGCTGTTGTTACCGGCGCCGTTTACGGCGATACCCCCGGCACCGCTGGGGAGGATATTCAGCGTGTTGCCGCTGAAAGTGTCATGAGCAGGATCAGAGGAATCGCCGCCGCTAATCTTTTCGTTGTTGTCGAGGTTGACGGTGGTATCGCCCCGCAGTGTAACCGTGTTGTTTATAGCCGTGCTGTTCGCGTCGTTGTCGAGAAATCCTCCATAAACGCCTCCGTTAATGGTGGAGTTGCTTATCTCTACATAGTTATTGTCGGCTTTCGCCGTGCCGCTGGCGGTGGAGGCGTATCCGCCGTAAACGCCGCCGCCCACTGTGGAACCGCTAACGACAACCCTGTTACCGCTGGCTGTGGCATTGCCAGTATCGGTTGCAGCATATCCGCCGAAAACGCTGTAATCCACTGTGGAACCGCCGCTGATGACAACGCTGTTATTGTTGGCCGTGGCGTCGCCGGCGTCATAGACATAACCTTCGCCCCCGAGAACGTACCCGTTCACTGTGGAATCGTTTATGCTAACGCTGTTGTTGTTGGCGGTAGCGCCGCCGTTGCCGTCAACGTAACTTTCGCCTCCGAGGACATCCACGTTCACCGTAGAACCGTTGACGTTCATCCTGTTGCCGCTGGCTGTCGCTGTGCCGTCGCCTTCGATATTAGCTATACCGCCGTAAATACCGCCGTAATAGCCTCCTCCGGTCACCGTAGAGTCATTGATGGAGGCGCTGTTGTTATTGGCCGTCGCTGTGCCGTTGCCGCTATAGGTTATTCCGGCATATCCGCCGGCAACGCTGCCATCCACCATGGAGCCGCTGACGGCAGCACTGTTGCTGTTAGCCGTGGCGCTGCCGGTATAGGTTTCGGCGTATCCGCCGGCAACGTCGCCATCTAGCACTGCGGAGTCGCTGACGGCAGCACTGTTGCTGTTAGCCGCCGCATCGCCGTCGCCATCGATACTAGCCTTACCGCCGACTAATTCGTAATAATTCAGGTTTACAGCACTATCACTGAAATTCACGCTGTTGCCACTGGCTGTTGCCGTGCCGTCGCCGTAGATAATACTGTGGCCGCCTATAACACCCGCAACACCCCAGCCGTCGCCATCCAGATTTGGGCTGTTGCTGACCGTGACACTGTTATTGTTGGCTGTCGCTGTGCCATTGCCGCTGCCGGGTGCACTGTATTCACCGACTTCGCTTAGCCCGCCTCTGATTTCATCCGTCCGTGTCGTCCCTGTAGAATCGCTGAGAAAAACACTGTTGCCGTTGGCGGTGGCACTGCCGTCGTTGTAGACATGACTTCTTCCGCCTCTGACTGGATCCGCATTGATGGAATCAACAAAACTGACGCTGTTATTGTTGGCGGTTGCGTTACCGTCATTGCCAACTTTGCTGGAACCGCCGTTGACGGCGCTCCCGCCGCCGCCGACTGTCAAATTGGAACCGCTGACGCTGGCGCTGTTGCCGCTGGCCGTGGCATTGCCATCATTATCGACTTCGCTGTTTCCGCCGTCAACTCCATAATCTCCGTCAGAGCCACTGACAGTGATGTTGTTGTCATTGGCCATAGCGTCGCCGTCTGCGGTATGGCTCTCGCCGCCCGCCACGAGATCGTCATATGGAATACTGTTGTCGTCCTTCACGACGACGGTATTCCCTGAGCTGGATGCGGCAGCCAACGCCGCGCCACTCCAGAACAAGGCAAAACACAGCAGGCAAAAAACAAACAATGCCCGTTTAGTTTTGCCGGCCGTTTCTCTCAGATTTTCCCTCATCAATTTCATTCCTCCTCAGATTTAACCAACGAAAAATTTCAGGCGCGAAAAACAGCAAGCGGGCGCACGTCCGTTCAGCGGCCCACCCCCTTTCGGGCCTGGGCCGCGCGGCGCGGCAAAACACGCGCCCGCCGTTTAGACGCCCGCTTCAATATTTTTATGAGTTCGGTTTGACGGAAATTTAAGAGATTTTTATCGGATTGGGATTTATCGGATCGAGATAAAAGTGATACCGCTGACCGCTGACCGCTGACCGCTGACCGCTGACCGCTGACCGCTGACCTTATCAGCCGCTCGTTCTTTTGTCAAGCGCAATTGCCTTGTTTTGGACAGTTTTGGAGCAAATTTCATAACAACACCATCTTTTCAGTTAAAAATTTAATTTCGCCAACTGAGCAGACTACTCCAAAGTACGTAAACAAAAAACAGTATTTCCCGCAAAGACAATTTTTCCCCAGCGCACATCAAAACAACACGAACATTTACAAAGGTTTGCCAGACATCCGCGCGAATATAACATATTTTGTATTCATTTGCAATATGCGCTTCCGTGTGTAGGGGCGCGCATTGCGCGTCCATCGCCATCTAATTATCGGAATTTTTGTGATATGCTGTAAGACATAAGGATGTGCCTGCATGAAAGAGTCACCGACAAGAACGCCTAATCGCCTGAAAAATTATGATTACAGCCAAAGCGGCTATTATTTCATTACAATTTGCATCA
Organism: Synergistaceae bacterium; assembly: GCA_031264605.1. Classification (GTDB taxonomy): domain Bacteria; phylum Synergistota; class Synergistia; order Synergistales; family Synergistaceae; genus JAIRKI01. The sequence goes on from JAISDQ010000091.1 coordinate 3,562, forward strand.
AGGATAGGCATGAATTATTATGGCGCCCGTATGTAGGGGCGCGCATTGCGCGTCCGTCGTTATCTGATATCGGTGAGATCGTAAAAAACGCGATAGAGAACATCCCTCATATTTACGAATCCGTAACAGTCGATAAATATGTGATCATGCCTAACCATATCCACCTGATCTTGATTATTGGGGACGACCCCGGACGCGCAATGCGCGCCCCTACAATTTCGACGATCATCAATCAATAGATATATCACAAATTTTGACAGCGCAAAACCGAACGGATATAATAACCCGGCTACTTTTTATATCTCTTTTATAGGTTTTATCCGTTTTGAAAAGGGGAGCGCGAAGTGACCAAAGACGAATTCGAGACTTTATTGATAAGAGGGGCTTTTGACGCGGACCCCGTGACCGGGGCTCTCACGCCGCCCATATATCAGACGGCCACTTACAGACAGTTCGAGCTGGGGGTGGAACAGCGTTTCGATTACAGCCGCTCGGCAAATCCTACCCGCGCGCTGCTCGAGGACAGGATAGCTCTTCTGGAAGAGGGCAGGCACGGATACGCGTTTTCATCTGGAATGGCCGCGATAACGGCTGTTTTGTGCCTGTTCGGTTCTGGCGACGAGATACTCGTCCCGCGCGACCTGTACGGCGGGACGCTGCGCCTGCTGGACGCTCACTTCAAAAATTTCGGCATAAACTGGCGCGCCGCCGACACGACCGATTTGGATTCGCTGAGACGGGCGTTTTCTCCCGCGACGCGGGCGATCATTCTGGAGTCGCCGACAAACCCGACGCTTCGGGTGAGCGATATAGCGGCCGTCTGCGAGATCGCCCGTTCGCGCGGGGCGCTTTCGATAGTCGACAACACGTTCCTCACGCCGTACTTTCAGCGGCCGCTGACCCTGGGGGCGGATATAGTCATTCACAGCGCCACAAAATACCTGGCGGGCCATAACGACGTTCTCGCGGGTCTCGTCGTGCTGAAAGACGACGCGCTCGCGGAACGGCTCCTGATGATACAGAAATCCACGGGCGGAGTGCTGGCCCCCTTCGACTCGTATCTGCTCCTGAGAGGCATGAAAACGCTCGCCGTCCGCCTCGACAGGGAATCCGAAAGCGCGCTCGCCATAGCCAGATGGCTCTCTTCGCGTCCGGAGGCGGCGCGCGTCTATTACCCCGGACTCGAGACCGATCCGGGATACGGGATAAATTCCGCTCAGGCCGCCGCCGCGGGCGGATTGCTGTCGTTTGACCTCGACGAAACGCACGACGTCAAAAAATTCACGTCGTCGCTGGAATTATTCACCCTCGCCGAGAGCCTGGGGTCTGTGGAATCGATGGCCTGTCACCCGGCGACGATGTCGCACGCGTCCGTATCGGCCGAAATGAGGGAGGAAATGGGCATTTCCTACAGCCTGATACGTCTCGCGATAGGGCTCGAGGGACTGCGCCACCTGATAGGGGATCTGGAAAAAGCCTTCGGCGCCTCGAAACTTTGAGGCTTCCGTTTTTTGTCTTTTACCAACCGAAATAGACGCGGTAAGGCCGGTATTCGCGCGTCTCGAAGTACGACCCGATCATGGCCGACATTTCGCGCCAGTAGTCATTGTCGCCTTCTTTGTATATCGCCCGGTACAGGCCCGAATATTCCGGGTATCTCGTGTTTATGAAATCGAGCACTCTGGGTTTGTACGCTCCTCGCAGCTTCAAATTCTCGAAAGAGAAATCGTCAGCGAAATCCCAAACCGATTCGATCACGCGCGTCACGTCGCTCAAGCCGGGAAAAATCGGCGACATGAAGAGGTACGTCCGGACGCCGGCCTCGCGCAGGCGTTTTAAGGCCTCGATCCTCTTCGGCACTCCCGACGCGTAAGGCTCGGCGGCGGACCTGAAATCATCGTCGGTTGAATTCATCGAAACGCCGACCCGCACGCGGCCCATTTTCTTGAACAGGTCTATGTCGCGGACGACGAGGAAAGACTTCGTCAAAATCCCCACGCTGCAATCGGCGTGAACCAACTGTTCGAGAATCCGGCGCGTTATTCCGTATTTCTTCTCGTACGGGTTGTAGGGGTCGGTCACCGAACTCAGCATCACGTGCTTGCCGGCTATCTTCCCGAGGTTTATCGGCGTTCGGCAGCGCTTGGCGTCCACGAAATCTCCCCAGGGCTCCGCGTGGTTGGTGAACCGCTTCATGAATTCCGCGTAACAGTATATGCACTTGTGTGGACAGCCGACGTAAGGATTCGCCGCGAAATCGACTCCCCCTATGCCGGACGGGGAAATGTAGTTTTTTACGTCGACGACGCTCTCGCGTACCATCGCGGACTTCGGTCAGCGCTCGTAGACGTCCCTGCCGGCCGAATCGATGGCGACAATAGCGGGGAAGTTCTCTACGACAAGCCTGCGTATCGCTTCGGTCCCGAGATCGGGAAACGCTATCACCTCCGACGATTTCACCGAACGGGCTATCAAAGCGGCCGCGCCGCCCGTAGCGGCGAGGTAAAGCCCACAGTGCTCGATTATCGCGCGTTTCACATCCGCGTTCCTCGATCCCTTTCCTATCATCACCCTGAGACCGAGAGCCATGAGCGTGGGCGAATAAGCGTCCATGCGTCCGCTCGTGGTCGGCCCGGCCGAACCTATCGCAGCCCCTGGCCGGGCCGGCGTCGGTCCCGCGTAGTACACCGCCGCGCCGTCAAATTCGAACGGCATTTTCATTCCGCTGGAAGCCATTTCCGCCAGCCTCTTGTGCGCGGCGTCCCTCGCCGTGTAAAGTACGCCCGAGATCGACAGGGCGTCGCCCGCGGCAAGCGACTTTATCGCGCCGTCCGAGAACGGCGTCGTCACTCTTATTCTCTCGCCGCTCACAGAGTCCGCCTCACAGCGTCGTCTCGACGTGTCTGGTGGCGTGGCATCCGATGTTCACCGCCACGGGCATTCCGGCGATATGAGTGGGATACGCCTTTATGTGAACCGCGAGCGCGGTGGTTTTCCCTCCCAGGCCCGCCGGGCCGATATCGAGAGAATTTATTTCTTTGAGCAATTCCTCCTCCAAACCGTTCCACAGCCAGCTCTCGTTGGCGGAGCCGACGGAACGCAGCAACGCCTGTTTGGCCATGAGCGCCGCGTAATCCATAGTGCCCCCCACTCCGACGCCGACGATTATCGGCGGGCACGGATTGGGCCCCGCCTTTTTGACGGCGTCCACCACGAAGCGCCTTATGCCCGCTATGCCGTCGGAGGGCTTCAGCATCGCCACCCCGCTCATGTTCTCGCTGCCGAACCCCTTTGGAGCGACGGTTATTTTGAGCCTGTCGCCTGGAACCACGTCGAAGTAAATGACGGCCGGCGTATTGTCTCCGGTGTTCACCCTGTCCACCGGGTCGGCGACCACGGAGGCGCGCAGATAACCCTCTCTGTAACCCCGCCTGACGCCTTCGTTCACGGCGTCCTTCACGGAGCCGCCCGTTACGCGGACATCCTGCCCGATCTCGACGAAAACGACGGCCATGCCGGTATCCTGACAGAGCGGAAATTCCCCTTCGGCGGCTATCTCCGAGTTTTCGAGCAGCTGCCCCAGCACCTCTTTGGGGATTTCCCCCTCTTCCGCGTCGGCGCTCCGCCGTACGGCTTCCTTTATATCCGGGCTTATCGTGTAGTTCGCCTCGATACAAAGCGCCTTCACCGCCTCTATTATCTCCGTCGCGGTTATTTCCCTCACCTGCGTCACCCCATTCCCAAACCCCTGCGTTTCGGACAGACCGTCCGACGGGGCCCACACTGAAGGATCGTCGAACTCCTCCTCGCTGAATCCTTCGTCAAATTCGATGTCGTCGCCGGGATCGATGTCGTACTCGAACTCCAGTTCGTCCTCCAGCCTCGGCGGAATCCAATCCGACGGCAAAACGTCATACTCCGGCGCTTGATCGGCCGAGACGGGAACGGCGTCCTCCGACGCGGCCGAAGTTTCCGGACTTATCGCCCAACCCGCCTCTGGCGCGGCGTCCTCCGAGGATGGAGAAGAAGCGTCCGCCGCCGCTTCGAGCACGTCCATCAGCACGTCCGCGGACACGCCATTTTCCAGGGCTTCGAGCTGCGCGGCGACCTTGATCCTGCCGCCGCTCTCGACGGTTCTGAAACCCGACTCTATCAAAAAAGACGATGAATACGTCAGATCGGAGGGCGTCGGCGCTCCCAGAACCACGGAGACGAGCCTCACATCCCCGCTTTTGGCCGTGGCTATCAGGTTGTGCTTCGACGCGTTCGTCCATCCCGTCTTGAGACCGTCGACGTATGAGTACATCCGAAGGAGCGGATTTTTGTTCGTGGTGGTTTTCCCATTGTACGTTATCGACTCGATACTGTGATACGCTAGAGCCTCCGGATGAACCTCGATGTAGCTTTTCGACAGAATCAGCATATCGCTGGCGGTAGTCTCCTGTCCGTCCGCGGGAAGGCCGTTCGGGGTCTTGAATACCGTCCTTTTCATGCCCAGGGCCTCGGCCTTTATGTTCATCATCCTGTTGAACACTTCGACGGAACCGCCTATATATTCCGCGACGGCTACGGCAGCGTCGTTCCCGGACGCCACCGCCGCCCCTTTCAGAAGTTCTCCAAGGGAAACGACGTCGCCGGCCGTCAGGTTCATTCGCGCGCCGGGCTGAGAGGCGGCCCTGCGGCTCACTTTCACGTCGTCGTCCAGGGTGACGCGCCCCTGTTTCACCGCGTCCATCGCGAGATATATCGTCATTATCTTGGTCAAAGACGCCGGGGGAATACGCGCGTCCTCGTTCTGCACGTAGAGGACGCTTTCGGACTTCAGGTTCATCAGAATCGCCGCGCCGGCGTTCAGAACAGCCGCCTCCGCGCAGACGGCGGCGCATACCAAAACACCCGCGGCAATCGCAAGAATTTCGAGGACACTCCAGCGCGCCGGCATGAATCCGCCCCCTCCCCGCGTGAAAAGAACGGCGCCAGAGCGAGCGCCGCCCGGTTCCGTCACGCGATGCTACTTATATGCCGATATCAATTAAAGTTTCCTTCGGCGAAAATACGAAGGCGTGTCGATGGGAGAATCCATCGCGAAGAACGAGTCTCCCTCGGATGTCTTTTGAGCGCTCGCGCGCGGCTCGGCCACGCCGGATTTCACGACGCTTTCCCCGGCGTCCGGCCGCGAGTTCTCCGAGGCGCGGGAGTCCATGTCGTAACCGGTCGCGATGACGACCATCCGTATCTCCTCGTCCCTGCTCATCTCGTCGTTCACTAAACCCCAGATGAAGGTCGCGGCCGGATCTATCTGCTCCTCCAAATGTTTGATAGCCGTCTCCATTTCGTGCAAGCCCACGTCCGCGCCGCCCGTGATGTTGAGGATGACTCCCTTCGCGCCCTTTATCGAACATTCCATGAGCGGGCTCTCCATCGCGCTTTTCAGCGCGTCTTCGGCCCTGTTGTCTCCTTTGCCGGAACCGACTCCCATCACGGCGCCGCCGGAATGTTTCATTATGCTCCTCAGGTCTGCGAAGTCCACGTTGAGCATTCCGGGTTTCGTCACGAGGTCCGTCACGCCCTGCACCGCCTGACAGAGCACGCCGTCCGCCATGGCGAAAGCCTCCTGGACCGTCGTGGAGCGGTCGGACAGGAGCAGCCTGTCGTTGGGCACGACGATAAGCGCGTCGACTATCCTTTTTGTCCTTTCTATGCCGGCGTCGGAATAGGCGGTCCTCTTTTTGCCCTCGAAACTGAAGGGACGCGTCACGACCGCCACGGTGAGGATGCCGAGTTCCTTGGCAATGTCCGCTACCACCGGCAGCGCTCCGGTTCCCGTGCCGCCTCCCATTCCGGCGGCGAGATAAACCATGTCGCACCCCTTGAGGCACGACCGAAGCTGTTCCCTGGATTCAATGGCCGACTGCTCCCCGATTTCGGGACGCGCTCCGGCGCCGCGCCCTTTGGTGAGCTGTTCGCCGATCACCAGTTTTTCCACGGAGAGACATTTCTCCAGGCAGTGAGCGTCGGTATTTACCGCGAGAAATTCGACCCCGCCCGCCCCGGAACGTATGATATGATCCAGCGCGTTATTGCCCCCGCCGCCGATGCCTATCACCTTTATCTTGGCCTTGAACATGACTTCCGCCGCGGGAGCGTGTCTCCCGCGAATATTTCCGCCGGCCGGTATCCCTCTTGCGCCGCCGTCTTCTTCCTCTATATAGACACGCGCTGGAGCCGCCAAATATATTCCTCCTTTGCCGCATCTTTTCTCATGCCGATGAATTTAGTACACTGGTGTTATCATAAAAAGTCGGACGAAACATGTCAAGTGGAGTGGCGAATATGGTTTCAAATATGATAAAGTATAGAGGGAGTTGATTATCCAAAAATTACGAAAAAACGGCAACCCCGCTGATGGAGGCTACCTTGTGAGATTTCTTTTCAAATCTGTGAACCTCGATACATTGACCCCTTATCTCGAATTTTGGAAAAAAACGCCGCAAAAATCGTCAGACTACTCATCCGGAGTCCTGCTGTGCTGGGAAAAAGCCATGGGATATCAGTTCGCTTTCGACGAACACGAGGAGCTGGCCTGGATAAAAGGTTCGTTCCCCGATGAACACTATCTTGCGCCGGTAGGGGACTGGCATGTTCATTCGGACTGGGAGGGAATCATCAGGGCGAGATTCGGCCGCAAGGCGGAATTTCGGCTCGTTCCGGAACGTCTTCTCGATATCTGGAAAGAGCAGATGGGCGAGGCGGTGACGGCGGAAGAAAACCGCGCGAGCTGGGAGTATCTGCACAGCGTTTCCGAACTGGCGGAATTGTCCGGAAATAAATATATGCGCAAGCGAAACCGCGTGAACCAGTTCAGAAAACAAAATCCCTACGCCTACGCGCCGATAACGCCGGAATGGCTTCCCAGGATCGTAAAATTTCAGGAGGAATGGCGCGAATCTTACAGGGAATTCAGCGGTTTCGAGAGCATAGAGCGCGAAAGCGAGGGAATAATAAGCAACATATTGGGCAATTGGGAACGTTTACCCCAGCTCATGGGGGGAGTGATAGAAACCGTCGGTTCCATCGCGGCGTACACGATAGCCGAAGACGCCGGAGACGGCACGGTCATGATACATTTCGAAAAAGCCAGCCTCGCCTACAACGCCGCATTCCAGGTGATAAACAGGGAATTTCTGGCCAACGAATGCGCCCGCTTCACCACGGTCAACCGCGAGGAGGACATGGCCGATCCCGGGCTTCGCGACGCGAAAATGTCCTATCACCCGGCGGATTTCGTGAAAAAATACACGGTCGCAATCGACCTCTGACGCCGATAACGGCGAATTCAGCGGGCGTCCCTTCTCAGAAGCCGTGCCAGTTCCGTCGCGAAGTAAGTGATGACCAGATCGCACCCGGAACGCCTCACGGCAATGTGATACTCCAGGAGCGCCCGATCGGCGTCGAGGGCGCCCGAAGATATCGCGGAGCGCAGCATGACGTACTCCCCGCTCACCACATAGCCCACCAGAGGCATATCCGTCCTGGCGCGCAGCCGGCAAGCGATGTCGAGACACGGCGCCGCCGGTTTCACTATGAGCATATCCGCGCCTTCCTCGGCGTCCATGAGGGCGTCGCGTATTATTTCCCTCGGATTGGCCGGCGGGAGCTGGTAACTTTTCCTGTCCCCGAAGCTCGGCGCGCTGCCGGCGGCGTCGCGGAACGGGCCGTAAAAAGCGGACGCGAGTTTGGCCGCGTAACTGGCAATTCCAACCGAACTCATCCCGGCGCCGTCGAGCGCGGAGCGTATCGCGCCGACACGCCCGTCCATCATGTCGCTGGGAGCGACGAAATGCGCGCCCGCCTCCGCCTGGCTCAACGCGGTCTTCGACAAAAGTTCCAGCGTCGCGTCGTTGTCGACGCGCCCGTCCTCCGTCAAATGCCCGCAGTGTCCGTGCGACGTGTATTCGCACATGCAAGTATCCGCGAAGAGGACTGTATCGGGATATTTGCCGCGCGTAAAACGGAGCGCCCTTTGCACCGGCTGATCCGAATCGAACGCGCTTGTTCCGTCCGCGTCCTTGTACGCCGGAAGGCCGAAAAACAAAAAAGCCTTTACTCCCGCGTCTATGGCGGGTTCGATGACCTCGGGCGCGCGGTCGACGCTCCAATGACATACGCCCGGCATCGAGGGAATCGGCTCTGATACGCCTTCGCCGGGACACACGAAGACCGGCAGAATCAAATGTTCGGGTTCGAGCCTGACCTCCGTCAGCATATTCCTGAGCGTCGCGTTCTCCCTGAGCCTTCTCATCCTCACGGCCGGAAAACCGCTCATCTCGCCGCCTCCGCCTCTTTCGAGGCCGAATTCCACGTGACGGACTCGCCTCCGTCAAAATCGCGCGGCTCTCCCGACATCGTGGCCGAATAATCGGTCACGGCGATTGTTTTGAACACCACCCTGAACGGTATCTCGTTCCATTCGATCAGAGGGTTCGCCCTTTCCAGCATTTCTTTGACGAGAAAACCCGGCTGCTTTACGTTCTGGATATACACCATCGCGTCCTCTATATAGACTCCGTCCGGACGAAGGCCGAACTTTCCGGAAGCCGCGAGCTTTATCCTGAAGGTAAACAAGAGCGACGCGGTAAATATTCCCGAGGCCCTGAAACCTTCCGGGCTGAACTCCACTTTGAGATTGGAAAAACCCCTCGATTCGTTTTCCCTGAAATAATCGTTCACGTCGCTTTCCAGCAGGGTCACTTCCCCCCAGGAATAACCGATGATGGAGGCGAGAGATTCCGCGTCTCCTCCCGGAATTTCGGAGGACGTAAGCATAGCTTCTATTTTCAGCTTATCCACCCTGACGCCGCTCAGAAAAATTCCGCCGGCCTCGGCGTAAGCGTGGTTATCGAGCACTTTCACCGACAGCGACTCCGGGCCGAATTCATCGCCCAGTTTTTCCGCCAGCGCGGACGCCATCTCGAAATCCGTCAAGCCGAGACACTCGGACGGAACACACATCGCGGGCAGTAAAAGCGCCGCGAGGACGATCGCTAATTTGAGAAAGATTTTGGGATATCCGCTTTTTTCCGCGGCCATTCCAGTTCCACCTCCTGATAATGAATGAAAATATTCGACAGCGTTCAAATGATATCCGACAAGACAATTTGGCGCAATCATCCTTTTGTGTATAATTGTCGTTGATGTTCGCGGTTCGAAAATGCCTGGAGGTGTTTCAAATGGACGGAATCGGCGGAACTAAAA
>JAISDQ010000109.1 GCA_031264605.1 Synergistaceae bacterium
ACAGGGGGTTCGTCATTGAAAAGTTCTTTGTTCGTCAAACTGTTCATGTCGGAAGAGGCCCGCGACAGGTGGCTTTCGAGCGCGATTCGGTTCATAAGCGATTACGGGGACTGGGGGGAAATGAACCCGACGGCGGCGCGCGAATGCGACGGATGGGCCGTCTTCCCGGAAGCGGAGGATTTCATGTCGGTACGCGAGTTTCTCGACAATATCGCCGACTTTTCCCGCTATTTTGAAAGCCGGTACGACGCCGACGAAGGCGCTTTTTACGTGATTGACGCGCGGCATAAGTCGGCGATGCTCGATATCGCCGAGTCGGTGGCCGCCTTTCGCGGGGCGGAAGCGTTCGTCGACGCCCCCAGGCCCGGTTTCATATACGTTTTTCCGGCGGACTCCGGAGGCGATCCCGAGGCGCTCATGAGGATAACGCCCGGAGAGTCGCGCTTCCTGCCCGCGAACGACGCGTCCCCCGAGACGCTTTATTTCGTCAGCGAGGCCGAGGAGTGCGTCGAGGAAATGCTGGAATCCTGATTTTTACCTCTCCGTCGGGCCATTAGTAATTTGTCCGTCTGTGTGATAATATTACGGTCGCTTTATGAGTAAGTAATAAACTCAAGTTTCGCGAGGTGGATAAATGGTGTCGTCTCCGGCATATTTGGTGTTGGAAAACTCTATGATATTCGAGGGCCGTTCTTTCGGCCGCGCTGTCGGCGCTGAGGGAGTGGTTGGCGAGGTGGTCTTCACCACGGGAATGACAGGTTACCTCGAAACTCTCACCGATCCCAGTTATTACGGCCAGATAATAGTTCAGACTTTCCCGATGATAGGCAATTACGGCGTCATCCCGGCGGATTTCGAAAGCGGGCGCGTCCAGCCCAGGGCGTACATAGTGCGCGAGTGGTGCGCCGCTCCGTCAAATTTCAGGTGCGAGGGAGATATCGATTCGTTTCTCTCGGCGGAGGGAATCGTCGGGCTTTGCGGCGTGGACACCAGGGCGGTGACCAGGATAATCAGGGAACGCGGGGTCATGAACGGAATAATAACGCCCGATCCCGCGCGCGCGGACATGGACGCGGTGAAACGGTACGCGATAAAGGATTCGGTGGCGAGCGTATCTACAAAGGAACTGAGAGTCGTTTCGCCGGATGACGGCGAAATCCTGTACAGAGTGGCGCTGTGGGATTTCGGCGCGAAGGGCAATATCGCCAGATGTCTTGCGGCGCGCGGGTGCGAAGTCACCGTGGTACCCTGCGGTTATACGTCGGAGCAAATCGCCGGGATGCGCCCCGACGGGGTCATGCTCTGCAACGGCCCCGGCGACCCGGTGGACAACCCCGGCGTGATAGCGGAACTGAAAAAACTTACGGAAACGGGGATCCCCATATTCGGCATATGCCTGGGGCATCAACTGCTGGCGCTCGCCATGGGCGCGCGGACGCAGAGGCTCAAATACGGGCACAGGGGCGCGAATCAGCCGGTACGCGATATCAAACTCGGAACGCTCCACATAACGACACAAAATCACGGCTATACGGTCGTCCCCGGCAGTTTGCCGGAGGATGTCGGAGAGATGCGTTACGCCAACGCGAACGACGGCACGTGCGAGGGCATAGATTATAAGAGCATCCCCGCGTTTACGGTGCAGTTTCATCCCGAGGCGGCGGCCGGCCCGCTCGATACCGGTTTTTTGTTCGACCGTTTCACCGATGTGATGAGGGGGCGCAAGGATGCCTAAGAATAAAAACATCCGCCGCACGCTGGTGATCGGTTCCGGCCCGATAGTGATCGGACAGGCCGCCGAGTTCGATTACGCCGGGACTCAGGCTTGCCGCGCGCTCAAAGCGGACGGGATTCAGATAGTGCTGGTGAACTCCAATCCCGCGACGATAATGACGGACACGGCCATGGCCGATTCGGTTTACATCGAGCCCCTGACCGCCGGTACGCTGAAACGGATACTGAGAAAAGAGCGTCCCGACAGCTTGCTCCCGACGCTTGGCGGCCAGACGGGCCTCAATTTGGCCATGGATCTGGCGCGCGACGGATTTTTCAATAGGAACGGCATAACGCTGCTAGGCGCGCGGCCGGAGACTATCGAGCGCGCCGAGGACAGAAAACTCTTCAAGCAGGCCATGGAATCCATCGGACAGCCGGTCATTCCCTCCGACGTCGTCAGTTCCGCGGAGGACGCCGTCAAGTTCGCGTCGACAATAGGATATCCCGTGATAGTGCGTCCGGCCTTCACCCTGGGCGGCACCGGCGGGGGCATGGCCAAAGACGAGGCGGAACTCAGGCGCACCGTTCTCGTAGGCCTCAAATTTTCGCCCATCAACCAGGTGCTCATCGAAAAATCCGTCGCCGGCTGGAAGGAAATAGAGTACGAGGTCATGCGCGATGCCGCGGGAAACTGCGTTACCGTGTGCAGCATGGAAAATTTCGATCCCGTCGGCATTCACACCGGAGACAGCATAGTGGTCGCTCCGGCGCTGACGTTGGCCGACAGGGAATACCAGATGCTCCGCTCCGCGGCGCTCGCCATAATAAGGGAGCTTGAAATCGAGGGCGGGTGCAACGTCCAGTTCGCTTTGAACCCCAACAGCTTCGAGTACGCCGTCATCGAGGTGAACCCGAGGGTCTCGCGTTCGTCGGCGCTTGCCTCCAAGGCGACAGGATATCCGATAGCCAAGGTCGCGGCCAAAATAGCGATAGGCTATACGCTCGACGAGATACCTAACGCGGTGACGAGCAAGACCTGCGCCTGTTTCGAGCCCGCGATCGACTACGTGGCGGTCAAGTTTCCCAAGTGGCCCTTCGACAAGTTCGCCTCGTCCCCGCGCGGTCTGGGAACCCAGATGAAGGCGACGGGCGAAGTCATGGCGCTGGCCGACAATTTCGAGGCCGCGCTGATGAAAGCCGTGAGGGGCGCCGAGATACACCAGCGGACGCTTTATCTTTCGAAACTGGAGAACCAGACCGACGATGAACTCAAAGCGGCGATCTCCCTTGCCACTGACGAGCGCGTATTCCAGGTGTTCGAACTGATACGCAGGGGAGTCCCGTGCGAGGAAATTTCCGATATCACCAGAATAGACCGCTGGTTTTTGCACAAGCTGAAAAATCTAGCCGATTTCGAGAAAAAACTCAGGGACGAGGGGCTTGACGACGATTCCTACATAGAGGGCAAACGTCTGGGCTATCCCGACGCGGTGCTCGAAAAGATATCGAACTGCCGCGTCAGACGCCATATACCCGCGTCCTACAAGATGGTGGACACCTGCGCCGGCGAATTCTCGGCGAACACGCCCTACTTCTACGCCACACGCGGCGAAAACGAGGCCGAGGAGTTCATAAAATCCTCGGTGAATTATAAAAAAGGCGTCGTGGTCGTTTTGGGTTCGGGGCCGATACGGATAGGGCAGGGCATCGAGTTCGACTATTCGAGCGTCCATTGCGTGTGGGCGCTGAAAAAACAGGGGTACGAGGTAGTTATCGTGAATAACAACCCCGAGACGGTTTCCACCGATTTCGACACGGCTGACCGTCTTTATTTCGAGCCGCTTACCGAGGAGGACGTGGGCGATATCCTGGCCCTCGAAAATCCGATAGGGGTAGTAGCCGCCTACGGCGGGCAGACCGCCATAAAACTCGCACGATACGTTCACGAGCGCGGATACAAAATTCTCGGCACGTCGTTCGACAGCATCGATCTAGCGGAGGACAGGGAACGGTTCGACGCCCTGCTCGAACGTCTCGGAATTCTGCGCCCCGAGGGATGCACCGCGCTGTCGATGGAAGAGGCCGCGAGGGGCGCGGAGAAGCTGGGATATCCGGTGCTGGTGCGTCCGTCGTACGTCCTCGGCGGGCAGAACATGAGCATAGCGTTCTCCGAGGACGACCTGCGCGAGTTCATGGAGATAATACTGAGCGGCGACATATTCGGCCCTGTGCTGATAGACAAATATCTGCGAGGGACGGAGATAGAAGTCGACGCTATCTGCGACGGCGAGGACATCTTGATTCCCGGCGTCATGGAGCACGTCGAGCGCACCGGCATACATTCGGGCGACTCGATAGCCGTCTATCCCGCCATCAACGTCGACGACGGCCTCATCGAAAAAATAGTCGCCCACACGCGGGATATCGCTCTCGCGCTAAACGCCCTTGGGCTGGTGAACGTGCAATACATCGTGCGCGACGGGGAGCTGTACGTGATCGAGGTGAATCCCAGGGCTTCGCGCACCGTGCCCTATATCAGCAAGGTCACGGGGGTGCCCATGGTGGATCTCGCCACCAGGGCGATGCTGGGCGAACGCCTCAAAGAAATGGGCTTCGGCACGGGCCTTTATCCCCCCGCGCCCTATACCGCCGTAAAAGTGCCGGTATTCTCGTTCGAAAAACTTCACGGAGTGGACACGCACCTCGGCCCTGAAATGAAATCCACCGGAGAGGTACTGGGCATAGGCAAGACGCTGGAGGAAGCGATGTTCAAGGGGCTCCTGGGAGCCGGATACGACATGGAGCGCAGGAGCGGCGTGCTCTTTACCGTCAGGGACAGCGACAAGCCCGAGATACTGGACGTGGCCAAGAAATACGCGTCGCTAGGTTTCCGCCTTTACGCCACGAGAGGCACCGCGAAGGTATTGTCGCGCGCCGGAATGCCGGCGATAGTGATACACAAGATAGGCGAGTCGTCGGATAACGTCGCTACCCTCATAGAAGACGGCAAGGTGGGCTTTATAGTCTCGACGTCTGCCCGGGGACGCGATCCGGCCCGCGAGAGCGTGAGATTCCGTTCTCTCGCGGTAAGGCTGGGCATACCCTGCCTCACGTCCATCGACACCGCCACGACCGTCGCCGACTGCCTCAAGAGCCGTTACAGCGAAGAAAACACCGAACTGGTGGACATCGGCAATATGCGGCATTCCAGGAAGAGGCTCAAGTTTTACAAGATGCACAGCTGCGGCAAGGACGATCTCTATTTCGACAGCTTCGAGCAGGAAATATCGTCTCCCGAGTCGCTGTCGATAATGCTGGGCGACAGGCATTTCGGCGTCGGCGGTTACGGAGTGGTGATAATAAATCCGTCTCCTTCGGGCAAGGCCGACGCGTACATGAGGCTTTTCAACACCGACGGCAGCGAGGGCCTGATGAGCGCGTCGGCCGTCGCCTGCACGGGAAAATACCTGTTCGACAACGGGCGTACCGGCGGGCGCA
>JAISDQ010000141.1 GCA_031264605.1 Synergistaceae bacterium
TTGTGAACCGAATTCTTGTTGAGTCCAATGATTCTGGCTATTTTCTTGTCGCCATCACCATCGGATGCCATCAGGAGTATCCTTGCCCGTTGTACCCGCCTAGCCTCTTCTGTCCTCGACTTACTGAGCCGTATCAGCCTCTCTTTCTGTTCGTTGGTTAACTTTACTGGTCTTGTCCTGATCATTGCCATATTCCCATCTCCTTATAATACGATGGGAGTTTTATATCACATCATTAATTATTACGCTAGCTATTTGCAGAATGATCTACTAGGCAACGCTTGATTGTGTTGGCTGAAGGACGAGTCTGACAATATTTCCGTAAGGCCGGCCGTAAATAAGGAGGATGGCTGTGCCGTATTCAGGCTTCAAATTTCAAATTGGCAGGCCCCTAACTTTAAATTGTTGATATAATTTCGGCGGAGGATATTGACGATGCCGAAACCGCCCAAACTGCCGATCGGAATACAGACGTTCGAGAGACTGCGAGAAGAAGGCTATCTTTACGTCGATAAGACGAAATACCTTGTCGACCTGATCGATAACGGCAAATTTTATTTCCTCTCTCGCCCGCGGCGTTTCGGAAAATCTCTCACAATCTCCACGTTCGACGCGTTGTTCTCAGGCAAAAAAGAATTGTTCAGGGGCCTCGCCGCGGAATAGTTTTTCGAACGGCCCGATAGCGGGCCGCATCCCGTGATAAGGCTCGACATGAGCGAAGTATCGGCAAACGAGGGACGGGAGTCCCTGTTCTCGCGCATGATGATGATTCTCGAACGAAACGCGGAAAGACACGGCGTCGAATTTCGCGGAACGTCGCCCCAGGAAGCGCTGGCGCGGCTCATCTGGGACGTTTCGGCGGCAAAAGGCCCGGCGGCCGTTTTGATCGACGAATACGACAGCCCGCTGCTCGACGTTTTCGACAATCACGATAAATCGGCGTCGATACGTGAGATTATGCGCGATTTTTACAAACAGATAAAAGCCGCCGACGAACGCCTCCGTTTCGTTTTCATCACGGGAATCTCGAAATTCTCGCGCATGGGAGTCTTTTCCGCGATGAATAACCTTACCGATGTCTCGGTGGATAAGAAATACGGTACGATGCTCGGTTACACGGAAGAAGAACTGATTGCGGATTTCTCCGCGCATATCGACGCGACGGCGGAGGAGATGAATATCGAACGCGGCGAACTGCTGTCGCGCGTTAAAGATTATTATGACGGTTTTTCATTCGACGGCGTCGCGCGGCTGTACAATCCGTATTCGGCTCTGTATTTTTTCCAGCGCCGGGATTTTTTGAATTACTGGTTCGAGAGCGGTACTCCGTCGTTTATCGCGAAATATATGAAGGACAGGAACCTTACGGTCGAGCAGTTCAGGGGAACGGGAGCGTCGAAGGACTTCGCCGTCTCGCCAGGGGAGATAGAAAACTCCTCGGCGGCGGGCTTCCTCTATCAGTCCGGCTATCTCACCCTGCGGCCCGGAACGTCTGACGACTATTCGCTGGATTATCCGAACCGCGAAGTCCTGGCCTCCATGTCACGGTTATTGACCGAGAATATTTTTTCGGCTTACAATGAACCGGGTTCTTACAGAAACCTCATTTTGAGATGCCTCGCCGACGGGGACGCAGAGGGCGTTATTGAACAATTCAACAGGCTTCTCTCCGCCATTCCTTACGACGATTTCGCGGGCGCGGCGCGGGCCAGCGTGAAGGAACACGGTTACAAATTCTCACCGATCGAATGGCTTTACCGCTCCACTTTGCTCGCTTATCTCCGAGGCCTGGGCGTGAAAGTCGAGGCGGAGCTTCACAGCGGCCGCGGGCGCGCCGATATGGTCGCTGCCCATAAAAACCGCGTCTGGGTAATGGAACTCAAAATCGCGCGTGACGGAGACGACTCGTCTCGCCTCGCCGACCGCGCGCTCGCCCAGATTGCCGAAATGGGTTACGCGAAACGATACTCCAACGCGGTCATGCTCGGCATGGCAATCGACGACGCGAAGCGGAGCATAACCGAATACAGGGCGCAAAATTGAATAAACTCTCACAAGTATCTAATTTTTCATCCTGTATTTTTCTTGTTGCGTAACGCTCCATACAATCTCTCTCCGAAGTTAAATATAAAAACGCCTGATAAAATCATCCCCCCTCCAACTATTGTCGATGGCTCCGGAACTTCATCAGCGATAATGAATCCCAATACGCTCGTTAAAAATGGCGTAATAAACATATAGTTGCTGACCTGCGATGTTTGTTCCGCTTTTGCTAAAGCCCTCGACCATGCGGCATAGGCAATCGCGCTTGAGAATACGCCAAGTACAGCGAGGTAAAACCATTGAATGGCGGGGGCGTTTGAAGCTTCTTTTACGGAAACTGGGAGAAAAATGGCAAGGAGTATTGTACCAAAGAAAATACTGAATGCGGAAGTCTGCAACGCCGAATAGGTTTTTGTCAGTTTACGCTGCAACAGATTATAAAGGCAAAGAGCCAGAGCCGCGAGAAACAACCAAAACAGTCCCATGTTAATGGACAAAACGCCATTCATCAATGTCAGAACGGCTGCCCCCGCAAACTCGATTGCGATAGCCAGCCATTGAATATAACTCATCTTTTCTTTATAAACGGCTCTCGCAATCAAAGCGGTAAGTACGGGAGCAGTGGAAATCACAATACTGCCCGTAGAAGCCGTAACTGTTTTTTGCCCCTGGTTAAACGCGATCATATAAAAGAAAAAACCAAGCGCCCCCGCAAGCATAAACCACGGTAAATCTTTTTTGCGCGGCAATTTTATTTTACTTATTACAGCGACAATTATAAGAACGCAGGATGCGATAAAATATCTGAGAAAGCCTAAAGAGAAGGCCGTAAAATATCGCAGCGCCAATCTCGTCAGCACATAGGCAAATGACCAAAATATAATTGTAATCATCGCGTAAATGTGGAAGTCGTTTTTTACTTTCATACGCTCGCCTCATTTCAGGCTTAATGTATTGTCAAATACCCATACCGTCAAGACGTATTTAAAATAGCTTCGCCATGACGCGAAACGGAGCATAACCGAATACAGGGCGCAAACCGGCGGCTGAACGCTATAAAAAATTCCGCCGGACATTTCGTAAATATCGAATCTTTGAGTTATAATTTTTAACGTAAGATTTGTACCGCCGCGGCGCACAGGGAATCCGAGAATCATCGGAGCGGCCCCGCCACTGTAACCCGGACAAAACCGCATCGAGCCACTGAAACTTTTTCGAGTTTCGGGAAGGCGCGGGAGTAGGAAGATGGGCAGCCAGGAAACCTGAGCCGCGGCAGACATCGGCGGTATTATGCCTGCGCGGGCGGGCGCCGCGGTTGTGGTAAAAGGGTCGGACATTGGCTCTCCACCGCGGGCGTTCAGCCGAAGAATATTCGGCGGACGCCTTTTTTATGGGAAGGGGGATCGAAGTTGACAGCGCAGGTCAGAGGATATGATACCGACCCTTCGAGTATCGAGGAACGCAGCTTCGGGATAATCAGGAGCACCCTGTCGTCTTACGCGATAGATCCGTCGTTGATGGACATCGCCGTGCGCGTGGTGCATGCCGGCGCGGATTTCACGCTGGCGAGCCTGCTCGAAGCCGGAAACGGCGCCTTGAACGCAGCCAAAAGCGCTTTGTCGCGCGGAGGCGTGATTTTCTGCGATGTCGGGATGCTCGAGTCGGGCATCTCCCGCGGGGAGTGCAAACGCCTGAACCTGACGCCGAAATCTTTCATTCACGACGACGAAGTGATGGAAATATCGTCGCGCGAGGGCGTGACGCGCGCTATGGCGTCCGTCGACAAGGCTTTGGAGGAAGGCGTGCGTATTTTCGCGTTCGGCAACGCGCCGACGGCTCTCTTTCGCCTGTTGGAGCGAGCGAAGGAAGGTTTCGCCGTTGATTTTGTCTGCGGCATGCCGGTAGGTTTCGTCGGGGCGGCCGAGAGCAAGGCGCGTCTTGCCGCTTCCGGGATCCCGTCGGTGACGCTGCGCGGGCCGAGAGGCGGGTCGGGATTGTGCGCGGCCTGCGTGAACGCGCTTCTGCGGATGGTATGAATCGGTGATGATATCGGTTTGTTCCGTGGAAGGGGGCATATGTGATGAAGTATTTGAATTGCGCGTTACTGATTTTGGCCGCGGTGGTTTTTGCGGCGGGCGCGGCTTGCGCGTTTCCGATAGGGAGTTCCGTGGAAAATCCTAAAAAGGGAATACTGGTAGTCGCCTTCGGCAGCAGCATGCCGGAGGGTGAAGCGTCCATCGAAGCGGTGGCGGACGCGGTGCGAAAAGCGTATCCTGACGTGGAGACCCGCGTCTCTTACACGTCGAGGATAATCATGCGCAAGATAGCGCGCGAAAACGGCAAGATAGTGGACGAACCGGCGGTGGCTCTGGCTAAAATGGCCTACGAAGGGTTCACCGACGTCGCTGTGCTTTCGACCCACATCATACCGGGCGAGGAGTACGACGATTTGAAAGCGGTCGTCGACGGATTCAAGGCCATGAGCGCAAACGCTCCGAAGGCGGGATTTCGGTTTATAGAACTTTCGTCGCCGCTGCTCTCCGGAGCTGCTGATTTTGAGCGGCTGGCCGGCGTCCTCGCCGACACTTATTCCGAACAGACGAAGAAGGGGGCGTTCGTCTTCGTGGGGCACGGAACGCACCATTTCGCCAACGCGGCCTACGGAACGCTTCAGTTCGCGCTGTGGGAGAAATCCCCCAACTTTTACGTCGGGACGATCGAGGGATTGCCGTCGTACGACGACGTCGCGTCAAGGCTGAAGACGGCGAAGGTCAAAAATGTCTGGATAGCTCCCGCCATGCTGGTAGCCGGCGATCACGCGCACAACGACATAGCCGGCGAGGAGCCCGATTCATGGAAATCGATGCTCGAAGCGCAGGGTTACAAGGTGACGCCCGTTCTCGAGGGTTTGGGACAAAACGCGGCGGTGCGCACCCTCATACTGGATAAGCTGCGCGAAGCCTGGGGCGGTTTCAAGCCGTAATTTACGCCGATAAACTCCGGCTTCCTCTCAGGTTGCCGGAGTTTATTTTCCACAAAATTGTCCACCAAATGGGCATAACCGCGGGGGAATTCTTTTGAAATTATCGCCGGTATTAAAAAAAACAGTGGGTTGGCAGGGTAAAAAATATAAAAAAACACTGATATTTTTTTTATTGTTTTTATTATTGCCGGGCAAGCCATCGTATGTAAACTTCGCGGACGCCCTGGAAATAACGGATGATCTCGGCGGCGCCGTGGTTTTGGAGCGTCCCGCCGCGCGAATAGTATCGCTTTACGCCGGACATACGGAAAATCTGATAGCGATAGGGGCCCTTGGCTCCATAGTCGCCGCGGGGCAGGGTGCGGAAGGGCTGAGCCCCGATATTCCGCTTCTCGGCTCGAAACCCGGCGTCGAACAGATAGCGGCGCAGAGGCCCGATATAGTGCTCACCAGGCCGATGATGGCCCGCTCTCAGGAACCTCTCTACGAAGCGCTCGGCGGTTTTGGAATAAAAGTAGCGGCGCTCGATCCCCCCGAATGGGATAAATTTCCCGATTATATCGCGTTGCTGGCCCAAATAGCCGGCATCGCCGGCGACGTGAAAAAAAACGCCGCCGACGCCATGAAAGCCGACGCCGAGCCGGGCGGAGAAAAATTGCGTGCCTTTCTGGTGACGAACGGCAGAACCATGGCGACGTGCACTCCCGATTCATGGGCGGCCCATATAATGGAGCTGGCGGGCCTGGAAAACGCCGCGCGCGGGGCGGTTCCGCTATCGGAAGGAAGCGTGCTGTCCGCTTTCGGCGCCGAAAGACTTCTCGCGACGGATGACGAAATTGATGTTATTCTATTGCAGCAGGGAGCGATGAATACCGTCCGGGCGGAAGATTTCGTCCGGGATATGCGGTTCGCGTCCCTCAAAGCTGTTTTGAACGGAATGGTCTTCGACGTGCCTGAGGCGGACATATCGCGTCCGTCGCTCCTGAGGCTGCAGAACGGAGCGGCGCGGAAACTGCGCGATCTGGTGACGAAGCGGGAGGTATCCGGATGCATGAACAAAACGAAGCCGAACTGACGACCGGTTTCACCACCGGGAGCGCCGCGGCGGCCGCCGCGGTGGCCGCCGCGCGTTTTTTGTTCGACAAGAGCTGCGGGACCGTGGTTTTGAGCTTGCCCGGAGACAAGGAAATAATCATCCCCGTTACCGGATGCCGCAGAACGGACGAGGGGGCGGAGGGCTGGATAACCAAGGACGCCGGCGACGACCCGGACGTAACGCACGGGGCCGTGATAGTGGCCGAGGTGAAGATTTCGGATGAAAGCGGAATCACGATTTTGGGCGGAAGCGGCGTCGGGGTCGTCACCAAACCGGGGCTACTCGTGCCTCCGGGCAAGGCCGCGATAAATCCGGGCCCCATGGCGCTCATTCGAAAATCGCTCGGGCAGGTTCTCCCGCAGGGAATGGGGGCGAGAGTGACCATATCCATCCCCGGCGGGGAGGAACTGGCGAAACGCACTTACAACCCGCGCCTCGGTATAATAGGCGGGCTTTCCATCCTAGGCACCACGGGGATAGTGTCTCCCATGAGTTCCGACGCGATAATCGGCACGATAAAAAGCGAGCTGTCGGTGCTGAAGGCAACCGGCGCCAGCATAGTCTGCCTCGTTCCGGGAAACTACGGGCGCAGGATGGCGATGCTGCTTGGAATTCCCGAGAGCATGATAGTGAATATAAGCAATTTTGCCGGGGAATCGTTCGGCATGGTCGGCAACCTCGGTTTCGAGAAGCTGATACTTATAGGGCAGATAGGGAAATTCGCGAAACTGTCCGCCGGTTCCCTCGACACGCACAGCGTTAAAAGCGACGGGCGGCTCGAGGCGATAGCCGCATACTCGGCGCTTCACGGCGCGACGAGCGAGGATGTCAGGGAAATTCTCGACAGTTCCATGGCGGACGAGGTCGCAACGAGGATATCCCACACCGAATGGGGCCTGGCGGCGTTGAATGAACTGGTGTCCCGAATAGTGCGGATCGCTCTTCTCGGGGCGACGGGCATATCGGATTGCGCATGCCTGACGTTTTCCCTGCCGGACAGGGAACTGGCCCGCACCGATAACCTCGATGGCCTGATACGCGAGATAAAGGAGAATATGGAAGAACTCCGGTGATTACGATAGTCGGCGTTGGCCCGGGCGAACGCGAATACATGACCCAGCAGGCCGTTTCGGCGGTGAAAAACGCCCGCGTGCTTCTGGCCGGAGGCCGCGTCCTGGAGGCGATAGGCTCGGATACGGGGGCGCGTCTCGTGGAATTGCCGGCGGACGGCATGGCGGAAGCCGTGGTCGGGATTCTGGAAAGGGAGACGCGCCGCGGGGACGTCACGCTGGCGGTTAGCGGCGACCCCGGTTTCTACAGTCTGGCGAGGCGCGTCACGGCCCATTTTGGGCGCGACGAAGTGACATCGATCCCCGGCGTATCGTGTGTGCAGATAATGGCAGCGCGTCTGCGCAAATCCTGGGCCGGCGTGTCGTCGGCCACGCTTCACGGCCGCGCGCGGCCCGATATCCGTTCGCTGTCATCGAAGCTGCTCTCGTCGCCCGCGCTCGTCCTTCTGCTCGGAGAACCAGGGAAAGTCGCGGAGGACATCGGGTGGCTCTGTTCCGACGAACGCGTAAAAGAAGCCAAAGCGGCATTGGGCTGGGATTTGGGATTGCCGGGAGAACGGATAACGGAGGCCGCCACGCTCGCCGAAATTGACGCCGAAGCGCGAGGCGGAAGGCTCGCCCTCCTGTGGCTCGAAAAAAACCGCGCGCCGCGCGGTGACGAGAGCGGCGGCTGGACACGCGGGGTCGTTGCCGACGAGTGGTTCGAGAGGGAAGAAGGAGTGCCGATGACGAAATCTTTCTCCAGGGCGGTGGCGGTATCGCTCCTTTCGCCGCTCGAAGGGGCGCGTATATTGGAGATAGGCAGCGGAACCGGCGCGATGACTGTGGAACTGGCGCGCGCGGCTGGCGAATACGGGCGCGTGTCGGGCGTCGAATCGTCGCGGACGGCGCTGGAGCTCGCGAGACGCAATGTCGCGAGAGCCGGATTCACGGATAGGACGTACCTCACGGAGGGACGCGCGCCCGAAACTATGCCCGAAGGGCGTTACGACGCCGCGTTCGTAGGCGGCCACGGGGAGCGCCTCGAAGACGTTCTCTCGGCGGTTTGGGAACGCCTCGAATCCGGGGGCAGGATGCTTTTGACGTCGATAACCCCTCAAACCACGTCCAAAGCCCTCAAATACATTGGCGGCGCGACTCCCGCCGCGTGTGTCTGGCGCGCGCACTCGTCGTACGGGCGCAAAGCGGGAGACGACTGGCTGATGCTGGGCAACAACCCCGTGGATTTCATATGGGGGGACAAATAAATTGCGATCCGGCGGAACTATTTTCATCGTGGGCGCCGGCCCCGGAGACCCGGAGCTTCTCACGCTCAAAGGGGCGCGGCTTCTCGAATCGGCGGACGTCGTGCTCTACGCCGGCAGTCTGGTGAACGAACGTATTCTCGAACGGTGCCGCGCGGGCTGCCTGAAAGTGAATTCGGCCGACATGGCGCTGGAAGATCAGGTGTCTCTGATGACGCGCGAGTCTCGCGAAGGGCGCGCGGTCGTCCGGCTTCACACGGGGGATCCGTGCCTTTACGGGGCGATTTCCGAGCAGATATCGCGCCTTCGCGAAAATGGGATCGGATGCGAGATAGTGCCGGGAGTATCGAGTTTTCAGGGGGCGGCCGCGCGCCTGGGAGTTGAATACACCGTGCCCGGCGGCACGCAGACTCTGATATGCACGCGTTTGGAGGGGCGCACGCCGGTTCCGGCCGCCGAAGACCTCGGGAGGCTCGCGGCGCACGGCGCGTCGCTTGTGCTTTTCCTCTCCGCTGGAATGGCGGGCGAGGCGGCTCGCAAATGCGCGTCGGCCGGGATGCCGCCCGATACTCCCGCGGCATGGATATACAGGGCGACCTGGGACGACGAGCGATCGTGCGTCACTACGCTGGAGGAGCTTCCGGGTTCGATGGAGAAGGCCGGGATCAAAAACCACGCGCTCATAATAATCGGGCAATGCCTGAATCGGGATCCGGGCGCGCGGAGTTTGCTTTATACGGGCGGTTTCGAGGGGGGACGGGCGTGAGGCGTTTTCATACCGACAGGGAGGTATTCGTGCTTCACTACGCGGCCGGAGAATCCACGGCGTCGGAACTCCGCGCCGCGCTTGGCGCGACAGACGCGCCGATTTCTGAGGGCGGAACGGAAGAAGCCTTCGCGTCACGGTGGCGCGACGCCGGAGCTTTCGTTTTCGTGGGCGCGCTCGCGATCGCGGTGCGCTGCATACGCGGCTTGATAACGGACAAAGCGCTCGATCCGGCGGTCGTCGTCGTAAGCGAGGACGGGGGAATCGCGTTGCCCGTGATAGCGGGGCACATAGGGCTGGCCGTCGACCTGGCGCGGGAGTGCGCGGAGACACTGTCGGCCAGGGGCGCGCTTTACGTGCCCACCACATCGAGCGACAGGGCCGGTTTCACCGCTCCCGACCTCTGGGCCTCGCGGCGCGGATACCACATATTGCTGCGCAGCAGGCTGGCGGCAGTCATTTCAAAATTCAGGGAAAAAGGCGAGATAACCGCGTGGCTGGATCCGATCATGGCCGAGCGCGGCGTGGAGATGCCGCTTCCTTTCGGATACAAGGTCGTAGGGGAACAATCCGACGCGGATATCGTCATCTCGCCGAGAGCCATTCAGAAACTTGTCGGCGCAAAGCCGCAGATTGTGCCGAAAGTGGTGACTCTGGGAATCGGGAGCAGGGCGGGGGTCAAAGCCGAGACGATAGAGACGGTCACAAAAGGAGCGATGTCGAAGAATTTCCACGGCCCTTTTCTGATGGAGTCGGTGGCGGAACTGCGTACCGTGGAGGCGAAGCTGGAGGAGCGCGGAATTTTCGAATTCGCCGAAAACCATTCACTCAGGGTAGTCGTTGTTCCCGACGCCGAAATACTGTCGATGGACGGCAAATTTTCGCCGTCCGCGGCCTCACGCCATATCGGCCTGCCCGGCGCGGCGGAGCCGGCCGCGGCGAGCGCCGGACAACTGCTGGGCGAGCGGGTGGCCGAGATGGGAGTCACCATCGCCATATCGCTGTCCAAACCGCCGGAGGTAGGCGAACTCGCGAGAACGGGGACGGGCCCCGGAGACGCGAGGTTCGGCACGGCGGAAGCCCGCGCGGCCATAGACGCCTCTGAGGTCATAATCGGCTACGAGCCTTACGTCGAACGGCTGCCAGAATCATGGAAGCGCGGCAAAATAGTCGAAACCTTCGGCATGGGCGAGGAGGAAGACCGCGCCGCGCGGGCTTTTTCCTACGTCGAATCGGGATACAGAGTGGTCCTGGTGTCCGGAGGGGACGCTGTGGTTTTCGGCATCGCGTCGCTGTGCCTGTCCATGGCTCCGGCGAGTATCGGCGCGGACAGAATCAGGGTGATACCGGGTATTACCGCGCTGCAGGCGGCTGGAATCGCCATGGGAGCCCCATACTCCAACGGATTCGCGGCCGTCTCCCTTTCCGATTACCTGCAGCCGTGGCGCGACGTGCTTCGCGCCCTCGAAGGAGCATACGAAAGCGGCCTGGCGGTCGCGATATATAACCCAGTGGCCAAAGGGGCGTCTGAAAAGCTGGAGGAAGTCAGGAGAATTTTCGCCTCCCGGCGCGCGGTGGTGGTCCGCGACGCCGGACGGCAGGGCGAAACCCTCGCGGAGATGCCCGTCGCCGGCCTTACTCCCGAAAAAGTGGATATGAGAAGCATCATTTTCATCCTCTCCCCCAACGCGGCCGAAAGGAACCTCGGAGACAGAAAAATATGGCTAGAGGCCAGGGGATACAAATCGGAAAAAGCCGCGCTGAAAAAACCCAGGATACTCGGCCAGTTTTTGGTGCTGGGCGGCGCGAGCGAGGGCAGGGAAGCAGCTTCCGCGCTTTTGGAACGCGGGTTTTCGGTCACGGTGTCGGTAACGAGGGACGCGGGCGTCGCCACGGTTCCCAAGGGGGCCAACGCGATAGTTGGCGCGCGCGACTGGAGAGACTGGTCGGAGATGCTGGACGATCCGGTGTCGAGGGATGGGCTTCTCGGCGTGGTGGACGCCACTCATCCGTTCGCCGAGGAGGCGTCGCGGGAGATTTCTTCCGCGTGCGAAGCGGTCGGCGTTCCTCTTTGCAGATATTTGAGGAGGGAAGAACTTCCGGAGGACGCGGTAACGGCGGCCGATTTGAGCGAGGCCGTTACGCGCGCCATTGAACTGACTCCAAAGGGAGGCGTGATTTTCCTGGCGATAGGCACGAACGACCTCAATACCGTGATGCCGCGGATTCGCGAATCCGGGAGGGACGTGCTCGTCAGGGTGCTTCCGACGGCGGAGAGCATGCGGCTCGCCGAACGGGCCGGCCTTCTGCCCAAGGAGATAATCGCTTCATGGGGCGCCGGGAACGCCGATTTCAACGAGGCGCTATGCCGCGACAGAAACGTGCTCGTCATAGTGAGCCGCGATTCCGGGGCGCAGGGAGGCGTTGGGGATAAGGCCGAAGCCGCCCGCAGGCTCGGAATCCCTCTCGTGCTCGTCTCGCGTCCCGAGGAAATCGCCGGCATCGCGCGCGTTGACGACGCCGAGGGGTTATTGCGCTGGTGCGGGGGTTTGCCGGCGAAAAAAGGAGATTGAATCAAAATCTCGGGCGCTGCCCGAACCCGGCGGGGAGCGCGCTCCCCGCGCTCTCATCATAAAAGGAGCTCGGGGCGGAGTTACTGAGGATTTGTCTGTGAATTACTTAATTCGGAGTGATAGATATTGATTTTTTACGGTGTCGGCGTAGGCCCGGGCGATCCGGACATGGTGACGGTAGGCGCAAAGAAAGCGCTCGACGGGGCGGATGTGGTTCTGGTCCCAGTCTCGTCTTTGGGGCGAATGAGCCTTGCCGGCGAAATTTATTCGAAACTTAACCCGAAAAAGGCGACGCATCCGTTTTTTTTCCCGATGACCGAGGACGCGTCTTTCAGGGACAAGGAGATACTGCGCCAACTGGACGAATATTCCGCGCTCTGGGAGAACGCTTCTTCCGTGGCCCTGCCGGTGATAGGCGACGCGGCGCTTTATTCGACGGCCGCGTATCTTTACGCGGTCTGGCGTTCCCTGTGCCCGCTGCTTGAACTGAGGCTGCTTCCCGGCGTTTCGGCGCACTCTCTGGCCGGCTGCGCGGCGGGAGAGTTTTTGGCCCTGGGCGAAGAACGCCTTGCCGTGCTGCCGGGATCGGCGGATTTTTCCAAACTGTCGGAGACGATGGCGGTCTCGGATTGTGTCGCGCTCTACAAACCGTCCGCGCTCAAGGGAAATCTGCGGGAGCTTCTTTCGAGCACGGGCCCGTGGAAACGCGCTGTCCGCGTGCACAGGGCCGGCCTTCCCGGGGAACGCGTGGTGACGGGCGGCGAAGCGCTCATGCCGACTGATGATTATCTCTCCGTGCTCCTTCTCTGGAGAGCGAGGCAATAACAGCGCCGTGGAAATCGAGCCTATCGCCTCTCCGGGTTTCTGGGCGGCCCTTTTGAGGGCCGAGTGCGTCCTCACTTTGAACATCGCGGCCGGTCTCGCGGTGGGAGAGTTGATTTTGGGCCTCGGCCTCATCGACCGGCTCTTTTCGCCGCTCATACCGCGTCTGCGGCGCATCGGGATTCACGGGAAAATAGCGGCGGCGATGCTCTTGGCGCTCGGCGCCCCGCGTTCGGGGGCGGCCCTGATATCGCGGGCGCACGCTGAAGGAGAGCTGACCGACGACCAGGCCACGTTCGGGACGCTGTCGCTCGCTTTCCCGGGTTATTTGAGAAGATGGACGGGGACTGCCGCCGTGGCGACTGCAATTGCCGGCGTTTCCGGCTTTATTTTCGCCCTGGTGTTAGTGTTGCGGAGCGCGTGCCGTTTCGTCTGGGTGACGTTCTTGCTCGCGAGGCGCGCTCGGGCTTCCGGCGGCGTCTTCGCGGAATTGGAAAAAACGTCTCCCGGGGTCCGCGAAAGGGCCGGCCGCGTACTGATCCTGCTGAGGCGCTCGCTGCCGTGGGCATGGATTTTTTTCGCGCTGACCTACGTCATCGTTCCGTTTGTCGACGGCGCGTTCTCGGAATACGCGTCCCGGGGCGGGCTTTTGTGGTTTCTGCCCGCGGAAGGATGGGCTGTCGCCGCGAGTTCCCTCGCCCACGTGACGGCGGGCCTTTCGTCGGCCGCGGCCGCTTTGTCTGCCGGCAAACTCAGCGCGGCGCAGACGGTTCTGGCCCTCCTGGCGGGAAATTTGGCCGGCTCAGTGACGAGGACCATGAGGCAGAATGTGGGTTACTGGGTTGGCGTTTTCCCGAAGGGACTGGTAAAAAATCTTCTTCGCTGGCATCTGGCGACCACAGCCGTACTCGAGATTTTTTCGGTGCTGATAGCCTGGTGCGTCACGGTGGTGAACTGAATGGGCAGGCTTTGCGCCGTCTCGATGGATCATAACTCCTCAACGGTCGAAACGAGGGGGGCCTTCTCGGCGCGCGTCGCCGCGTACATCGACGGTATCGTGCCGCGCGGCGGCGACGTCGAACATCTCAAACTCGAGACCTGCAACAGGATAGAGCTGTATCTCGTGTTCGGCGGCGCGGACGACGAACGGGAAGCCGTTTCGTCGCTGGCCGCGGAGGGCGCGGCGACGATGTTCGGCGGCGACGCCGTGAGACATCTGCTGCGCGTGCTCCTCGGACTGGAAAGCATGGCGAAGGGCGAGTCGCATATAGTGTCCCAGGTAAAAGCCGCTTACGGAGTCTCCGACGGATGCGGCAAAGTGCTGCACAGGCTTTTCCAGAGGGCTTTCGGCGTGGCGGCCGCGCTCCGTTCGGGATGTCATCCGGGCAGAGAGCCGTCGATACCGTACATAGCGGCGAAACATTACGCCGAACATTCGGCCTCCCCGGCCGCGCCCGTCATGGTGGTCGGGGCCGGCTCGGTCGGTATCGAGGAGGCCCGCGTACTGATTCTCATGGGACATCGGGTGATGATTGCCAACAGAACCGAACGTCCCCCCTGTTCCGCGATACCGGGCGCCGAGACTGTGCCGTGGAGCGAATGGCGCGAGCGGGCTCGCGAATGCGGGGCGGTCTTTCTTTGTACGTCGTCCCCCGTTCCCATATTGAGCGGCGGCGCTCAGGACGCTATGCCCGACGCGTGGGTAATGGATCTCGGCGCGCCGCACCAGAGCGAGCCGAGGAACCGCGGCGTCCGCGTGACTCTCGACGAGATGAAAACGATATCCGAAACCATGACGCGGGAGTACGGCGAATCTCTCTCCGCGCTGGAGGACGAAGCCGACCGGGCGGCGGCGGCGCTTTCGGCGGAGATATCCGTTCTCACCGACGATACGTGGAAACATCTCGCGCTTGCCCGCGCGCGCGGGATAATCAAAGAACGGGCGTCACAGCACGCTCGCCGCCGCGGAGGCGGGGAGGAAGAACTCGAGGCGTTCGCGTCCTCGGTGATGAACGCCTTCCTGCGCCCTCTCGTCGCGGCGCGCGCGGCGCACAGTTCGAGGGCGTGGAGAATATTGTCCGGCGAGGGAAAAGAAGAATGAGCCGCGGCGCCGGCGCGCCGGATCCTTACAGACTGCTGGTCTCACTAAACCTGGAGCGGCATGAGATTTTGGTCGTCGGCGGCGGAGCGGTTGCCGAACGAAAGATCGCCACTCTTCTCGGCTGCCGTTCGCGAGTGAGGATGGTTTCCCCCGACGCCACGGAGAATCTGGCGGAGCTGGCCCGCGACGGCGTGATCGCCTGGGAGCGGCGCGCCGCATCGGCGGCGGATTTTGCGTCGCACGCGTTCGCGGTATTGGCCGTGCCGCGCGAAACTGCCGGCGGGATTGCGTCCCTCGCGGGAATGAACGGCTGCGCGGTGGATATATGCTCCGTGGGAGATGACGGCGATTTCGCTCTTTGCGCCCAATTCGCGGCCGAAGGCCTTTTCGCCGGCGTCTCCGGGGGCGGGCGTGATCCGGCCGCCGCCGCCGCCGCGAAACGCCGCTTGATGAAATCTATGAAAGAGACAATGACCGTGCTCACCAGAGGAAGCCGCCTCGCCGTACTCCAGGCCGAAACGTGGGTCGAAGCTCTGGCGCGCGCCGGCGTGAACGCGGCTGTCAGAACCGTGATCAGCCACGGCGACAGGGACAGGAGCGGAGACCTGTCGGTGTTCGGCTTTGGGGCTTTCGTCAAGGCGCTGGAGGACGAACTCCTGTCGGGCAAAGGAGACTGCGCCGTCCACAGCGCCAAGGACATGCCGGCGGTACTTCCGGCCGGTTGCGCGCTTGCGGCGGTATTACGCAGGGGTTCCCGCCGCGACGTCGCGGTGACCGGAAACGCCCTGCGAGGCGCGCCCTCCGCCGAAGAAGTCATATGGCGGCTTCCCCGGGGAGCCAGAGTTGGCACGTCGAGCGCGCGCCGCAGGGCTCAACTGTCGTCGCTGCGGCCGGATATCGCGTGCGTTTCCTGCCGAGGCAATATAGAGACGCGCATGTCCCGCCTCGCGGACGGCGAATTCGACGCCATCGTACTTGCGGAGGCGGGGTTGGAGAGGCTCGGCTTGAACGCGGGAAACGTGTACCCTCTGCCTTTCGTAACATCCGCGGGACAGGGAGCCATCGCGGCCGAGGCTGTTGCCGGCTCCGAAACCGAGGCCGCGCTGAGGCGGCTGAACCATGTTCCTACCTGGTACGAGGTCGCGGCGGAACGGGCTTTTCTGTCGCGAATGTCGGCGGGCTGCTCGTCCCCGGTGGCCGTGAACGCTTTGTACGAGCGCGGTGAAATGAGCGTCAGCGCCGAGATTTATCCCGCGCGGGCCGGTATCGCGCCGGCGATGTCGTCGGCCCGGGGAAGCGTGCGTTCAACAGAGGACGCTATCGCGCTTTCCGAGGCGCTATGGGCCAAAATGAGCGAGTTTCCCGCCGTCAGACTTCTGAACGAAGGAGGGGCTCCGTCGTGAGCGTCTGGCTGATCGGCGCCGGATGCGGCTCGCCGGGATTTCTGCCGGCGGCGGCGGTCGAATGTCTCCGCCGCGCGGATGATATTGTCTACGACCGGCTCATTCATCCCGACACGCTCCAACTCGCCCCTCCCGGCTGCCGTTTTCATCTCGTCGGCAAGAAGGAGAACGCTCACACGTTGACGCAGGACGGAATAAACGGGCTGCTGCTCAATCTTGCGCGCTCGGGAGGCGTTGTCGTCAGGCTCAAGGGGGGAGACCCCTTCGTTTTCGGGCGCGGCGGCGAAGAGGCCGAATTTTTGGAGCGAAACGGAATCCCGTGGAAAGCCGTCCCCGGCGTGACATCGGCTCTGGGAGGCGCGGTAGGCGCCGGAATTCCGCTGACTCACAGGGAGGACGCGTCCTCCCTGACGCTCGCGACCGGGCACAGGAGAGAAAGAGACGGCGACGGAGACGACGGTTATTGGAAAGAACTCGCCCAAACGAGAGGAACGGTTGCCCTGTACATGGGGACGTCCAATTTTTCCGCGGTCGCCGATCGCCTGTCACGTTTCGGCAGACCGCCGACGACGCCGGTATCCGTCGTGACCTGGGGAGGATGGGGCCGAGCGGCCCGCCGCGACGGGACGCTCGGCGAAATGGCGGAGAGAGCGGCGCGCGGGGAAATACCGTCGCCTTCGGTGATATATATCGGAGCTTCCGCGTCGAGGACGCTGCATCCCGACAGGGGAATACTCGCGGGGATGCAGGCAGTGATATGCCGTCCGTATCCCGAGTGCTGGGAGACGGGCAGGGCTGTCGAAAAGCTGTCGGCCGACTGCTACGGCTTGCCGCTCCTGTCGGCCGAGGATATCGACCCCGGCCCCGCGACGGAAGAAATTATGAACGCCGACTGGCTGACCGTCACGAGCCCCAGGGGCGCGGCGAGGCTTCGGGAACTGGCTCGCGACGTGAGGCGCATAAAAGGCAGGGTAATTTCGATAGGCGCGGGCACGACCGCCGCGCTCGCGGCGTCCGGCATAATGCCGGAACTGGAGGCCGGCGGCGACAGCGCCTCGCTGGCGGATCTGCTGCTTGCGCACGTGCGCGGCGGCGAGACTGTTGTTTTCGCGCGCAACGAGTGCGGTTCCGACGCGCCCGTGAAAGCGGCCGAGAGCCTGGGCGCGCGCGTCATCGTGACGCCGACGTACAGGATGAGTCCTCGCGAAGTTCCGGGCCTGGAAGTAATGCGAGAACAGTGGGAGGCGTGCGGCGTGGACGCCGTGGTTTTCGGAAGCTCCGCGCTGGCGGAGCGGTACGCGAGCGCGATGGGTTCCCCGCCCCCGTCCGCCCAACTCGTAGCTTGGGGGCGCGCCTGCGGGGCGGCGGTCGAAAAGCTTTTCGGAGTCTC
>JAISDQ010000181.1 GCA_031264605.1 Synergistaceae bacterium
TCCTGTTAAGCCAATTTTTGACCTTTGATACGAATGGGCGGACGGATCAATATGGGGGAACTCTGGAAAATAATTCGAGAATCATTATAGAAATTTATGACGATATAAGGGCGAAAACCAGCAAAGACTTCATTGTATTCTTAAAAGTCAATAGTATTAACGCAAACGACAACGAAGGATCTTTTAAGAGCTGTCAATATATTTGCGGCCAGCTCTCCGCCCGTGGAATCGACGGAATAGAAATAAGCGGTAAGGGCGAGGTTCCGAATTACAAAGAGTCCATATTCAGAGACTACGCGGCGAAAATCGCGGAATTGGCGGATACTCCGATAATCCTGGTGGACAAAAACAGAACGCCTGACGTTATGGCGAAAATATTAAATTCAACGCGAATTGAGTACTTCTCATTGTCAAGACCGCTCGTTCGTCAGCCGGATATGGTAAATCTCTGGATGAAAGATTTCAATGAAGCGCCTAAGTGCGTATCGTGTGGAAAGTGTATGCAGACTACTGGAACCTCATGCGTTTTTAACAAAGACTGATTTTGGTAAAATATAAGGAGAGTTGAAAAATGGATTTCTTGGAATTAGCAAAAACAAGGTATTCCGCCCGCAAGTACGATGAAAAAAAAGTTGAGGCGGATAAGCTGGAGAAAATACTGGAAGCCGCACGGGTAGCTCCTTCGGGAGGAAACAAGCAACCTGTTAAATTACTTGTATTGCAGAATGCAGAGAGCGTTGAGAAAGTTGCAAAGGCAACGGACACTTACGCGCCGGCTGTCTTTCATGCACCGCTGGTTATTATTGCCTGCGGTGACCGTAATACTGCCGGAGTCTTACCTTTTAACAATAAAAGTGTTATAGATATCGATGTCAGTATCGCGACCGACCACATGATGATGGAAGCAACCTCCCTGGGATTAGGAAGCGTATGGATTGGTGCTTTTGATCCGGTGATTATCAGCCATGAATTTAATTTACCAGACTATATTGAACCAATTAATATTTTGGCGGTGGGTTATATAGCTGGAGAGCCCGCTTCGCCAAATCGACATGAAAACACTCGCAAAACTATGAGTGAGATACTCTTTTTTGCGGAGGAGTAGTGAAAATAAAAACCCCCTCATAAACAGAAGGAATAGATGTAACTATGATCGCGCGCTTTAATTCAAAAGAAGAGTTCAATCATATATCGAACATCCCGCGCACATTGATGTTGGTAAGTACATTGGGAATGTTCAAGCAAAGGTTGTAGCGGCAGATTTTGAAATTTGATTTTAGCGATAGAAAGGAGCTATAAAAATGGGAAAGCATGATGGAAAAATAGCGGTTGTTCCTGGCTTCTGATGAAAGCAGCTTTATTACCGGAACCGAATTATTCGTAGACGGAGGACAGGCTCAGGCATAAATTGGGAGGTGATCTTCCACCCTTCATAAAGAACTGGGGGCCGCACAATTTAAAACGCGCAAAATATTTTTTTTATAACTTGCGCCCTCCGTGCTGATATGGTAGAATCAAAAAAATCAGGTAATAATATACGGGCATACAAAAGAGTATCCCTGAGGCAAAAAGGCCAAATCAACGGTAAGAATGTTGTTTTGGCCTTTATTGTGTTGCTCGTCGGTCTGACATTTGGTTTGACGTGGAGTCAGAAGGGAGGTTGATAGGGGAGACGCTGCTTGTTTTGTGTCACTACGGGAAGTTCCATCAAGCACATATTTGAGGAGGGGTTGTTTCAATGAATATCGGCAGTACGCATGCAATGAGCGGGAAATTCGAAGTTGAAGCGATGAGCGTCGTATGTATTCAGGTTCCGCCCATAAGCGCTCAGACTATGGAGGACGTCAACAAGAACGTCGACCAGATCATCGATTGGATGGACAAAGCCTCGTTCGGTTTCCCCGGCGTGGATCTTTTCGTCAGCATGGAATGCGGTTTGCAGGGATTCGGCCCAATTTGGAACGACGTGCTTGTCGACCTTGACGGTCCCGAGATTCAAAGGTTGAAGGACAAATGCAAGGAACTCAGCGTATACGGCGTTTTCAACCCGCTGGTGCGCAATGTCAAAGGCAGAAAAGGCTGCAACACCGCCATCATCATCAACGACAAAGGCGAGATAATTCACGAATATGTGAAGATGAATCCCTGGATTCCCGGCGAAGCGACTCATCCGGGCTGGGATTGCAAAGCTGTGGACGGCCCCAAGGGATCGCGTCTGGCTACCATCATCTGCGCGGACGGCGATTATCCCGAAATTTGGCGCGAAGCGGCCAACAGCGGCGCGAACGTCATCATCCGCGTATCTCACTACATGGCTCCGTGGGACCGCGCCTGGGAGATAACCAACAAAGCCGGCGCTTACTGCAACCAGGTATACGTCGTGACCGCCAACTCAGTAGGTATCGACGAGGGATATTCCTACTTCGGCCGCAGCATGATACTGAACCCGGATGGAACTATCATTTGCGAAGCCCCGATGGGCCTTCCCTGGATGATCAAAGCCGACATCTATCCGCAGATCGTCGATCAAATTCGCAAAGAGGCCGTAACCAGCAATTTCGCATGGACATTCAAGAACCGCGGAGCGTCCCATCCCGATTTCGCCGGCGTGGGCGACACGCTCGACAAATACACTACTTATAATAAGTAAACCTCTCGAAGATTGAGAAAAGATTGAGGAGGTAACAACAATGAAGAAGTTTTATGTGGCGGCAGGTCATAACGTGATTCGCACTTTCTCTAAGACCGGAGTATCTTTCCCTATAAGTAAGAAAAAACTGCTCGAATTGGCTGGGAAAGAGCAAATTCAGGTCGATTTCGACAAAAAAATAACGCTGGAAGAGTACTGCAAGGACATAAAGATCAATGAATTCGAGAACAAGTGTCAGTTCTTCAACGCGTTGATTGGATCTACATTCAAGCTGTAGCGGTAATTAAATAACCGATATTCGCGCGTAGTCAGAGAGGCGGCCGCGAATCTTCCGCGAGAAGCGGCCGCCGTTTTTAAAATCGCACGATTCTAAGGAGGCATTTGTCCATGGCTGTATTGGGTTTTGTCATGTTCTGCGTGTCTGGCGTGTTCTCGATAAATATCGCGAACCTGTGCAAAAGAGTAGACGATAGAGAAGCTGGCTACTGGAATCTCGGTTTCGGATTTCTTACGCTATTTGTCATTTTGACTGGCCTCGTACAGAAGTGGTTTGGCGACGGCACGTTCTGGTGGGCCGCTCAGGTACTGCTTTTCAGCTTCACGTACGTATTCATGGGCGTTCTGAAACTCGCGAAGCTCGATGGAAGAGGTCTTGGCTGGTGGTGCCTGTTCGTTACGATAAACGTTCCTCTTCCGGCGTATCAGACCTATCTCACCGGAGATATACCCCTCACCTGCATATGGATTCTTTGGGGAATCCTGTGGTTTTTGTTCTGGATATCCATGGGGCTCCAAAAGGGCGGCGAAAAATTTCTCAAGTTTCTCATCTTCATGATGATCGTGGAATTCTTCATCGCTCTCTGGATACCGGCGCTTTATATGCTCAACGGCAAGTGGTAGCTTTTTAACGGGATTTGACACGGTTTTCATAGCTCAGCGGCGGTACGGATTCAAAAAATGAGCAGGGGGCGCGCTCCCTGCGCCTTTTTATTTCGGATCGAGGAGGACGGAAACATGGATCAAGCTGTTTATAAGGCCGCGAACAGGGCAAGGGTCGCCCTGACTCACGGAGAGAAAACTTTTGTGGTGATGCGCGACGATAAATTGATCCATCATTCGAACGAACGCGGTTTCAAGCCCATTCTTGACATGATGGACAGCGATCCCGCAAAACTCGAAGGCTCGATCGTGGGAGACAGGATAGTCGGCCGTTCCGCGGCGTACCTTTTCATATTCTCGAAAGTTAAAGCCGTCTTCGCCCTGTCGATTTCCGACGAGGCTGTGGATTTGCTCGAAAAACACAACATCCTCGCCACATGGCAGGAGACGGTTCCTTACATCGTCGAGAGAGATCTGACTTCACGCTACAAATTGGATATTTATATCGAGGATGTCGACGACCCCGCAAAAGCGACTGAGATGATACGCGAATATTTGGAGAAAAACCCGAGAGAATAGGATCACTCAAACGTTTGTAGACTTCTGTCCAACTTGAGTCCTCGTTTCGGCGGCGGTCCGGCCGAGCGGGATATTGTCATTTGACTTTGACGCGGCGACGTATAAAATTCAGAGAATAGGAACGCATGCGGCGGTCGGGAGGGAAACGGCCTCCGACCGCGGTAACGCGGTTCCTTTGTGACGAGAGGGAGTGGACGCGATTTCAAGCTCTTTCGGTTGCGAACGCGTGGATACCCCTGCCGCCGCAAATCACGTCTCGCGTAAAATGACGAAAGGCGCTCCGGGCGGATTGTAAATTTCATGAAAACTTTTAATTGGAAGATAAACGCGGCTTTGTTTCTGGGCGGCCAATTTCTGTCTCTGTTTGGGACCTTATTGGTGCAATACGCGATAACGTGGCACGTGACCCTGAAAACCGGCTCGGGGACGATGATGACCGCTTTCGTGGCTGCGGGTTTCCTCCCCATGTTCTTTATCAGCCCTTTCGCCGGCGTTTGGGCGGATCGTTTCAACCGCAAGTATCTCATCAATGCGGCTGACGCCGTTATCGCGGCGGCGACGTTGATCGTGGCTCTGTGCTTCATGGCGGGTTACGAAAAATTTTGGCTTCTTTTGCTTTGCGTGGGAATCCGTTCGATTGGCCAAGGAGTGCAAACTCCGGCGGTGAACGCGTTTATCCCAATGATAGTGCCGAGGGAACATTACGCGCGCGTCAACGGCGTCAACAGCACCCTTCAATCTTTTGGCAATCTTCTCGCGCCCATGCTTGCGGGGGCAATCATGTCTTTTATGCCGATCACCGCCGTGTTCTTCATCGATATCATAACGGCAGTAATCGGGATATCGATTGTATTTTTATTTGTGCGCGCGGCCGAACAAGAGACGGATGAAAAAAATAAAGACGCCGGCTATTTCCGCGACATCCTGGACGGGTTGCTATACATCCGCGATCGAGGCTGGCTGATGGGGATTATGGTTGTTTCGTTTTTCTTTTTCTTGTTCGTCGCGCCGCTGGCATTTCTAACAAACCTCAAAGTAGTGCGCGATTACGGGAACGAAGTATGGCGGCTTACCGTTCACGAAATGACTTTTTCGATAGGAATGACGGTGGGCGGCGCGATTATGAGCGTGTGGGGAGGTTTCAGGAACCGTTCGTATTCAATGGGCGCCGGCAATGTGTTTGTAGGAATTGGGGCAATAGGCATAGGTCTCGTACCCGGATTTTCGGGCTATATCGTTTTGATGTGGTTTATCGGGCTGATGTTTCCGATGTTCAACGTCGCTTTGATGTCGCTTGTGCAGGAGAAGGTGGACTGCGCGTTTATGGGACGGGTTTTTTCGGTTTTTGGAATGCTGTCGAGCGCTCTTGTCCCTGTGAGCATGCTCATTTTTGGCCCCCTATCCGATACGGTGAGCCTGAACGCGTTATTTGCGTTGAGCGGGGCGGTTATTATCGGTTTGGGGCTGCCATTTTTTGTGAGTAAAACCATGAGGGACGCCGGACGGAAAATGTGACGCGGCTGTTTGGTTATATTGTCCGCAGACAGCGCCGCTCATCATGAGGGCGGCTTGGGAGCTTGATTTTTGCGGCGCGTAACGTATAATTGAACACGAATGAAACGCCGCAAAAAAATTCCGAAAGGAGATGTGAAACTTATGGATATTGAAAGAGAGAAGTATTACACGCCGGAGGCGTCCCGTACCGCGCAGGCGGTCGCGGGGTTCATGAGAAGAGTGTATGTCTGGATGACGCTGGGGCTCGTGGTGACGGGTTGCGTGGCGTATCTTGCCGCTACTTCTCCGACCGTCATAAACGCGCTTTTTTTCACGCACGGCATGGCGCCTCTCATCGTTCTTTGCGTGGCCGAACTGGGTATAGTGTTCTTCTTATCGGCCAGGGTGACCACGCTCGCTCCGGCGACGGCGAGCGCGCTGTTTTTCGTGTATGCCGGCCTGAACGGGCTTACGATCGCGCCGTTGCTTTTGTTCTACACTCAGGAGTCGGTGGCCGAGGCGTTTTTCATCTCCGCCGGCATGTTTGGCGCGATGAGCGTCTACGGAGCCGTCACCAAACGCGACCTGACCGGTTTCGGCGACTTCCTGAGGATGGGCCTGATTGGCCTGCTGATCGCGATCGTAGCTAACATATTCGTAGGCGGGGAGAAGATGAGTCTCGTCATCTCGATAATGGCGGTACTGATATTCACCGGCCTCGCGGCGTACGATTCGTTCAAGTGGCGCAGGATTGCCGCCGCAAGCGGCCAGGGCGATGAAATCATGCGGAGCGTGGCCGTGGCGGCGGCGCTCGAGATGTACCTTGATTTCATCAACATCTTCATCCACCTGCTCAGGATAATGGGCAAGCGCAGGTAAGCCTTATATCGCCGCACAGGTAAAGCAAAAACACGCGCGTCTCCCGGTCCGGTTGCGGGGGGCGCGTTTTTTCGGATCGCGCGCCGCGCGGCATGTATAATAATATGTATGTGAGAGGTGGGGCAGGCATGATCATAAATATTCACGGGCTGGATTCCAGCGGGGCCAATTCGAAATACGAGTGGGTGCGGAGTAACGCGCCGAGTCACGAGATATGGTCGCCCGACATCGACTACAGGAATTCCGCTCCGACGGAGATACTCGATTTTTTAAAAAAACGTATCCCCAGGGAAAAAGAGGATGTGTATGTGATAGGTTCCAGTATGGGGGGATTCTTCGCGCGGATAATCAATCAGATTTTTCCCGACGTTGCCGCCATCCTGATAAACCCGGCCTTGGCGCCTTTCATAGGCCTTAGGGGCCAGATAGACTGCAAGGGGTACTTCGAACTCGCCGCCAGGTACGCTTACTCCGACGACGCCGGATGGCGCAACTTGCACGTGATAGCCGGCGACGCCGACGAACTCATCGACCACCGGCGCGTCACGGCGCAGATGCTCCCCCTTGATTTCGACTCGATATATTGGATAAAGGGCGGAACTCATCAGATGTCGGTGTTCTCTTCCGAAGTGGACTCGGTACTGAGGAAAATTCTGAGGCTGGAAAAATAAATCCGGCGAGTGCTGAAATGACGGCGCGAATCGATGATTTTCCCGGCATTGACACCAAGGCGATAGACGGCCTGATATCGCGCGGCGCTTCGCCCGGATGCGCCGCGGTCGTATCGTCGCCGGAGGATCGTTTCGAGTTTTCCTCGGGCGCGTACTCCGATACCGACCGGAGGCCGGTTGGGCCTCATACGCTCTATGACGCCGCCTCGATAACCAAACTTTTCACCACGGCCCTGGTGCTGCGGCTGTTCGACGAGAATAGAACCGGCCCGGAAAGCAGGATGGGGGAGTATTTGCCTCACTTCAAAAACAGCGCGCTCACCGTTCGCGACCTGCTGACTCATCGCGCGCGAATGGTCTGCGAGCCGCTGTCGAAAATGGCGCTCGAAACGCCGGATATTCGCGCTTTGGCGGAGCGCGTACCGGTCAGCCCCGCGGCGAGCCCCCATTTTTTTTATCAGAACGCCACGTTTTTGTTCCTAGGGATAATGGTCGAGGAACTGCGCGGAAAAGCGTTCGCCGATTGCCTGCTGGAAATGATCAGCGAACTCGGCTTG
Organism: Synergistaceae bacterium; assembly: GCA_031264605.1. Taxonomy (GTDB): domain Bacteria; phylum Synergistota; class Synergistia; order Synergistales; family Synergistaceae; genus JAIRKI01. The sequence continues at coordinate 7,710 of JAISDQ010000181.1, forward strand.
CGCGAGACGCGCGTCGGGTCGGAAGACGGGCTGGACGCTCCCCCTACCGAAATTCGCGGCGGCAACGCGTGGGCGAACAAGACGCACGACGAATCGTCGTACCTGTGCGGCGGAGTCACCGGATACGCCGGAATCTTCGCGTCGGCCGGCGACCTTGTAAAATTCGGCCGCGCCTGGCTCGATTTTAAGATAGCTTCCCCCGAGACGACGGGTAAGGCGTTTACGAATTACGGCGGATACCCCGGCGAAGAGCAGGGACTGGGCTGGCTCAACACCCTGCCGCGTTTCCCGGCCTTATCCCGCGACGTTTTCTGCCACTCTGGCTACACGGGGCCGATTTTGGCCGTGAATCCAAAAAAAGACAAGGTCTACGCCCTGTGCTGCAACCGCGCGTATTACGGCCGCGATAACCAACTATACCGCGAACTCTGGGCGCGCGTGCTTGCGTCGGAATTGATACGCGTATAGAACCGTTTACGATTATAACCTTCACATGTCATTCTACGCCGGTGAGAATTTCCAGCAGGCGCCGTTTGCGTTTATGAGCGGCGCGCAGTCCCGAGATCAGCGATTTCCACTCTCCGAGGCGTTTTTTTCTTCCGTAAAGCGACTTCATGCTTTTCAGATAGGGCATAGCCGCCTGGTAGGCCTCCGGTTTCACGTTACCGATCAGCATATTCACAAGGGAACGCCAGATGGACAGCGAGAGGTCCGTGTGGCTGTCCGAGACGGCGTTGGCGACGGCGTTGTCGATATCGAAGAGATCGCGCATGTCCCACCTGTTCCATGCCCGTTCTTTGGGAAGAACACGGTAAAGCTCGACCGTGTCATCGAGACGTTGCTCCATAATGGCAATGCGGATAAGGGGCTCTAATTTGGGGAATTCACCCCGGCGCGGAGAAGCTTCTTTAAACCGGTGCGCGATCTCCGTCGGCGGCAAGGGCCAATTTTGCCCGTCCGTTTTTCGCGCTTCGGGCCGGTCGGGACGCTTGCCGGTCTCGAGGAAACGGAGCGCCGCTTCGCGCACCGCCGGCCAGCATCCCGCTTTTTCCACGGCGTCGCGCAGCGTTGCATAGCCTTTGCCGGTGGGATTGTCAAAAAAATCGTCGCAGTAATAGGCCGCGGCCAGGCCGTATTGTTCCTCCGATTCAGCCATCTCCAGCAATCGCTTGTGCAGTTCGCGAGTGATAAGAACATTTTTTCCAAAGAATTTTCCGTAGCCGAGAACGCAATTTTTTCTGGCTTCCTCCAGCCTTCCTTCTTTCAGGAGGGCGTCGGCGAGCCGCACATAATCGCCCTCGCGCTCGAACAGAGGGATAATCCGTTCTTTCAATCCGCCCGCCACATAGGCTTCCAGAAGGCAATTCACTATATTCCCTCTCGACCAGCCGTCTCCCATCGTGAGAAGACGATCCTCGAGGACGCGCGCGACTTCCCGCCAGTCGGTTTCCGAATAATCGTCGGATTTCATCCAATCGAAATGTTTGTCGTAGAGAATGCCGTAGTTATCCGTCGATTTCAGCTCGATAGCCCGCAGCAGTTGTCGAGATTTGCTCAGTGAGGATTGGGGAATGGCGTTTATCACAATTCCCATGCAATCCGCGATGTCGGACCCCACTTCTCCCTCGTCGTCGGACTCTTCGAGCTGGTCGTTGCCCCGCTTCCAAAGTTCTTCGCCCAATCCCAGCAGATCGTCGGCGCAACCTTTTTTCGCCAATTCCGCGAACTGTTCCTCCAAATGCGAGTAGTCCGGTAAATAATATTCATCTTCCCAGCCCTGGCTCCATGCCGGTTTGGACGTGACTTTGCAAATTTCCGC
>JAISDQ010000022.1 GCA_031264605.1 Synergistaceae bacterium
AACGGCGTGCCCGTGCACTTCATCGAACGCGTCGACGAAGTGCGTCAGACCGCGGCGCGCGTGAAGATATTCCCTCTCGAGGTCGTGGTTCGCAATATCACCACCGGCTCCATAGTGAAACGCCTCGGGATCGCGGAGGAAATGAAACTGCCGCGCCCGCTCCTGGAGTTCTACTACAAGGACGACGCCCTCGGAGACCCGCTCGTAATCGAAGATCACGCGCTGCTGTTCGGATGGGCGACGGAGGCCGATTTAAAGACGATAAAAGAGATTACCCTGCGCGTCAACGATTTGCTGAAGAGCCTTTTTGAATCCATTGGAATAGTGCTGGTCGATTTCAAGCTGGAGTTCGGGCGCGACAACGAGGGCAAACTGCTACTGGCGGACGAAATATCGCCCGACACGTGCAGGCTCTGGGACGCTCTGACGGGCGACCGCCTGGACAAGGACCGTTTCCGCAAAAATTTGGGCAACGTCCTCGACGCTTACGAAGAAATCTGGCGCAGGCTCTCCCGAATGGACAAATAACGGGCCATGAACTACAAGGAGGCCGGAGTCGACATCGACAGGGGCGACTCCTGGGTGGAAACGATCAAGCGGCTCGTGGGCAGGCGCGGCTCGATTCCCAAAGCAGGGATAGGCGGATTCAGTGGGGCCGTGAGCATCGGCGGCGGCCGTTCGATCGTGGCCTGTTGCGACGGAGTCGGCACCAAGGTCGAGCTTGCCAGGGAAACCGGAATTTACAGAGGATTGGGCCAGGATCTCGTCGCCATGAGCGTGAACGACCTGGTGACATGCGGCGCCGTTCCTCTGTTCTTCCTCGATTACATAGCGTGCGGCGCTCTCGACGAAACCAGGATGGAATCGGTCATCGAGGGCGTCCTCGACGGATGCGAGGAGAGCCGCTGCGCCCTCTTGGGCGGAGAAACGGCCGAAATGCCGGGCGTGTACGCGCCGGACGGGTTTGATCTCGCCGGTTTCGCCGTCGGGATGCTCGATGACGGCCGCGCGGCCGACGGGCGCGACATCGCGTTGGGAGACATCATAATCGGGCTTCCCAGCTCTGGTATACACAGCAACGGCTACAGCCTCGCGCGGAAAATACTGCGGGACTCCGGCGCTTCGCTCGCTGGAAAACCTGTTTGGGGCGACGGGGCGTCGCTCGGCGAGATACTGATGCGCCCGACCAAAATTTACGCGCGCCCGGCCCTCGAAGCGTCGTCTACCGGGATGGTGAAAGGAATGGCCCATATCACAGGCGGGGGAATCGAATCGAATATCAACCGCGTGATGCCCGGCGGGCTCAAATGCGGGATGGATTATTCGTCGTGGAAGCGCCCGAAAGTGTTCGATTTCATCGCGGAATCGGGCGTCGGCGAAGCCGAAATGCGCCGCGTGTTCAACCTCGGCCTCGGATACGCCCTAGTCGTCTCGCCCGCGAATGCCGACGCTGTAGTGAACGCCCTGAAATCGGCGGGCGAAGCGCCGTTCGCGGCCGGACAAGCGATAGAGGCGTCGTGAATGCCGATATGAACGCCGGCGAAAAACCTGGAATGGCGATAATGATATCGGGAACGGGAAGCAACATGGACGCCATAATTTCGGCGACGAGGCGCGGACTGCTCGCCGCCCGGACGGTTCTGGTGGTCAGCGACAGGCCGGACGCCCCGGGCCTCAAAAAAGCGAGGACGAAGGGAATCAAAACTCTCGCGGTTCCTTACGAAAAGGGAGTCCCGAGGGAGAAAGCCGAATCCGCGATCATCGGGGCCATAAAAGCCGAGAGGGCGGAATGGGTTGTTCTGGCCGGATTCATGAAATTGCTTACGCCGAATTTCATACAAGCATTCCGAAACCGCATAGTGAACATCCATCCCGCGCTCCTGCCGTCATTCCCGGGCGCGCACGCGATAAGGGACGCGCTCGCGGCGCGGGCCGACATAACGGGCGTGACCGTCCACATGGTGGATGAACTGATGGACCACGGGACGATAATCGCGCAGGAAGAGGTCGCGATACTGCCGGGCGACACCGAGGAATCTCTCGCCGCGAGGATACACGCGACAGAACATAAACTTTACCCGAGAACGCTTCAGCAGCTTTTTCACGAGGATTTTTAACGCGTTCTCATTCGAGGCTCCGCCTTGAGTTTCACAGTGAAAGGAGTAGATCCGATGGAAAGGCCGAAAGCTCTCATATCGGTTTGGGGCAAGGAGGGCATAGCCGAACTCGCGCGCGCCCTGGCGGACGCGGGATACGAGATAACGTCGAGTTCGGGAACTGCCGCTTATCTGCGCTCGAACGGCGTCGAAGTCACCGAGATACTGGACATAACCGGAGTGCCGTCGATCCTGGGCGGCAGGGTCAAGACGCTCCATCCGAAGATAATGGGTGGAATACTGGCGCGCGCGGGTTTTCCCGACGACGAGCGCGACAGGGAGCGGCACGGAATACCTCTCATAGACATAGTTGTCTGCACGCTCTATCCCTTCGAGGAGACGGCGCGTAAAAACGCCGCGAGGGAAGAACTCATCGAGAAGATAGACATAGGCGGCGTGTCCCTCATCAGGGCGGCCGCGAAAAATTTCGCCCGCGTCGCGGTGATCACCGACCCGGCCGATTACGAACCGCTGATTCAAGCCGTGAAAAACGGCGGCGTGTCCGAATCGTTCAGGCGCGATCTGGCGATAAAGGCGTTTCTCGCGACGTCGCTTTATGACGCGACAATTCATGAAGGGCTCAAAGACGCGCTGGGGTACTCGGGCGGCGAGGAGAGCGAAATGGCCCTGCCGCTCCGCAAAGTTCAGAAACTGCGCTACGGCGAGAATCCCTACCAGAGCGCGTCGCTCTACATGCCGACGTTGGCCGGCGCGCCTTTCGTGCAGCACTCGGGCAAGGAATTGTCGTACAACAACCTGCTCGACCTCGACGCGCTTTTGAACGGCGGCGCAATATTCCGCGGCGCGAACGCCTGCGTCATAGTGAAGCACACCACCCCGTGCGGCACGGCGGAGGCCGCGGACGGGGCCGAGGCGTACAGGCGCGCGCTCGCGTGCGATCCCACGTCCGCTTTCGGCGGCATAGTCGGATTTACCGGCAGCGTCGACCTGCCTCTCGCTAAGCTGATCTCGGAACATTTTTACGAGATACTGGCGGCGCCCGAGATAGCGCCTGAGGCGATAGAGTTTTTGAAATCGGCGAAACCCAGCCTGCGCGTGCTCACGGTTACCGGCGGTTACAACCCCAGAATCCGCCTGATTGGCAACAGGGCTGGATTCCTCGTTCAGTCCGAGACGCCGCCGCCGCCGCCTTCGCAGGGCGAGGGGAAATGGGTGGGAACGGCGCGCGGCGACCTCTGGGGAGACCTCGTTTTCGCGTGGAAGACGGCCTGCCTCGCTAAGAGCAACGCGATAGTCCTCGTTTCCGACCGCGCTTCGGTGGGCATAGGCGGCGGATTCACCAACAGGGTCGACGCGGCGAAGTACGCCATAGGGATGGCGCGAGACAGGGCGCGCGGCGCGGTGATGGCGTCGGACGCCTTCTTTCCGTTCCCGGACACGGTGGAACTGGCCGCCGAAGCGGGAGTGGCCGCTATAATTCAGCCGGGCGGCTCGATCCGCGACAAAGAAGTCGAGGCGCGCGCCCTGGAACTCGGCGTCAGCATGTTCGTCGGCGGTACCCGCACGTTCAGGCACTGACCGTGAAATCGCCTGCCGATACTCTGCTGCTTGGCGGCGGCGGACGCGAACACGCTATGGCGCGTATGCTGTCCCGTTCGGACGCGATAGGGCGCGTGCATTGCGCGCCGGGCAACCCCGGAATCGCGGCCCTCGCCGAAACGCACGAACTCGACATTTGCGACGGAAGCGCGGTGACGGATTTCTGTCTGTCGCACGGCATAGACCTCGTGGTGATAGGGCCGGAAGCCCCGCTCGTTGCCGGAGTTGCCGACGCCCTGCGCGGGGCCGGCGTTCCCGTATTCGGCCCCGGCAAGGCCGGCGCGCGCCTGGAGGGCAGCAAAGCGTTCTCGAAATCGTTCATGAAAAGGCACGGCATACCGACCGCGCCGTTCGATATCTGCCGCACGCTCGGCGAATGCGAACGCGCGCTCGGCCGGCGCGAGCCGCCGTACGTGATTAAAGCCGACGGATTAGCCGCCGGCAAGGGCGTCTTTCTTACCGAACGAAAGGCCGAGGCGCTCAACGTCTGCCGCGAGCTGTTGGAAGGACGGGCGCTGGGCGATGCCGGACGCGCGATAGTGGCTGAGGATTACCTCCCCGGGCGCGAACTGACCGTATTCGCCGTGACAGACGGCAAATCGTACCGCATACTGCCGCCGAGCCGCGACCACAAACGGGTCTATGACGGGGACAAGGGGCCCAATACCGGCGGAATGGGCGCTTATTCTCCCGTCGCCCTGCCCGGCGGGCTGATGGACAGAGTGGCGAAGGAAGTGCTCGAACCGACGCTCGCGGGCCTCGCGGCCGAAAACACGGACTACAGGGGCGTGATATACATGGGCCTCATGCTGCGCGAGGAGAATGGCGGCGTCAAAATTTCCGTCGTGGAATACAACGTCAGATTCGGCGACCCCGAGGCCCAGGCCGTGCTGCCGCTTATGTCGGGAGATTTCGGCTCTTTGGCGCTCAAAACGGCCCTGGGGGAATTGGAAGACTGTCCGGAAACGGTTTTTTCGGGCAGCGCGCTGTGCGTCGTTCTGGCAGCGGGCGGGTACCCCGGAGAATTCAAAAAAGGGGCCGAGATATCCGGCCTCGACCGCGACGCG
>JAISDQ010000217.1 GCA_031264605.1 Synergistaceae bacterium
CACCCCGTACGAGCGCGTCAGTTTTTCAAGAGGGGCCGCGTCCCGAACGCCGTCGGTCGGATCGACCGTAAGCGCCCGCACGGTGAACGGTATCGGGCTCCGGTCCCTCAAACCGCAGAGCGAGTGAAGCAGAAAAGCGCTGTCTTTCCCGCCCGACAGGCCGACGGCTATTTCGTCGCCGCCGCGTATCATCGAAAAATCGCCGACGGCGCGGCCTATGAGGCGCGCCAGCTTCTTCGCTGAGAAAGAGCGTTCTTTTTCGGTCAAAGCGGACGCCTGTTTAGGGTCAGGCCCGCGCGCTCCGGGCGTCATTATTTCATCCGTTTGAAACCGTCGGGAACCAGGCCCATGACGGCCGCCCTTCGGGCGTTGCTCGCTATCGTGTTGAGAATGGTGTCGGCGAGGACGGTGAACGATTCCTCCTCGTTGTCGAACTTGGCGTCGAACGCGCTGCGTAACGTCGATATCTCGCTGTTCCTGAGAACGTCGAGATCGAATTTGCGCTGTTCGAGCCTCTTTTTGAGCGCGAATTCCTGTTTGATGAGAAGCGCCAGGCGTTTGGCCGTGAAATCGCAAGGCCGTTCGGAGAGTTTGAAATCCTCCACAAGGCTTTTGATCAGTTCGGCGTCGCCCTTGGCGTAGGCCTCGTTGATACGGGTCGCCATTTCCGTCCTGTATCTGCGGTTTTCGTCGTTGTCCGCCAGGTCGGGATGAATTATCTTCATCGCCTCGCGATACGCGGCGCGCACGTCGGGCGTTATGACGGCCTCGGGCGCGACGAAAACCTTTTCGTACTGTTCGCCCCAGCTTTCGTTCGCGCGGCCGTCCGGCCCGTCGTCCCCCGGCACGCAGTGCTTGTCCGGGCTCCTGCGCAATTCCTCCGCCTTTATCGCGGCTTCGAGCATGTCGTTGAAATGAAACAGCGGTTCGAGGCGATCGAGATAGAATGCTTTGAACTGATTCAATTCCAGCCCGAGCGATTGATATTCCTCCTCGATCCGCGCCAGCCGATCGCTGAGTTGGCCCACAAGCGCCTCATATTCGTAAACTTTCGCCGCTTCTTCCGTCCAGACGTCGCTCAAAGCTATTTCAACAGCCATTCACATCCCCCGATCCTTCGGCAGTTCGGCTTCAAAACGTCGCGAAGCGTTACTAAACGCACTTTTGTAAATGATTATATTGTCAAAGCGTGCGATGTCAAGGACTGATGGCAAATGGGCCGATAACGCGCGGAGAAACATATTTCGGAATTACAAAAGTTTTTTAACACAGGAGCTTTAACGCGCTATAATTGGCGAGCGCGCTTTTTATCGCCCGGCGTTATCGCCGTTCTTTAGTTACTTAAACCGTTTTCGGGCCGCAAAATATACATTGGGCGCAATTTTGGAGGTGTTCTCAGGTGAGGAACTTGGTGCATTCGGATGTGGAAAAATGTGTTGGATGTAACCGCTGTACGGGCGTGTGTCCTGTCGAAGTCGCAAACATAGCCTATATGAACGAAAATGACGATATCCGGGTGCGCATGGATCCCGACAAATGCATCGCGTGCGGCGCGTGTATTTCCGTGTGCCGTCACGGCGCGCGCGGCTATGAGGACGATACCGAGAAGTTCTTCGCGGATTTGTCGAAAGGCGCCCGCATTTCGATCATGGTCGCGCCGGCCAGCAGGACAAACAACCCCGAATTGGGGCGTCTCTACGCGCTGCTCAAACGGCTCGGCGCGGCAAAGCTCTACGACGTGTCGCTCGGCGCCGATATCTGCACATGGGCGTATATCCGCTACATCGAGAAGAATCATCCCGGCCCGGTCATAACACAGCCGTGCCCCGCGATCGTCAACTATATACTGAAGTACAACAACGATTTGCTGAAATACCTGTCGCCCGTGCAAAGCCCCATGCTGTGCCTGGCCGTGTATATGCGGAAATACCTCGGCGTAAAGGGGCCGATCGCCGCGCTGTCGCCCTGCATAGCCAAAACGAACGAGTTCGAGGCCACAGGGCTCATTTCGTATAACGTAACGTTCAAAAAACTCTGGGAATATATCGAGTCGCATAACCTGAAACTGCCGGACGATACCGCCGACTTCGAACATCAGCCGAGCGCCATGGGGCGCATCTTTTCGATGCCCGGCGGGTTGAGGGATAACGTGGAATTCTACCTCGGCAAAATTATGCGCATCGACAAATCGGAGGGGCCGAGCCGCGTATACGACGACCTGGACGAATTCGGCAGACTGCCGGAGAATAACCTGCCCGAGGTGTTCGACGTGCTGAATTGCCAGGAAGGCTGCAACCTCGGCACCGGCTGCCGTCCCGGGCACAACGTCTTTGAAGTCAACACTGTAATGGAAGAGCAAAGGCATGAATCGCCCGGCGGGCGCGACCGCGCTTACGTGACGGAACTCTACGGGAGTTTCGATAAAACGCTCAAACTGGACGACTTCCTGCGCCGTTACACGACGGAACGCGTCGCCGTCCGCAACGTCGGCGAGCGTGAAGTCGAGGACGCGTTCGCCGCGATGCGCAAGGCGGAAGACTGGGAACGGCAATACGACTGCGGCGCGTGCGGCTCCGACCGATGCGTCGATATGGCCCGAAAAATCGCTCTCGGCGTCAATCTCCCTGCGAACTGCGTTCAGCAGATGCGCCGGAATCTGCACAGCGAATTTTTGGTGGCTAAGCAGATTCACACGGAAGTGTCGGAAGACAGCCAAAAAATCGTCGAGCGCTTCGACATATTTCAGGAATGCGTCGGGCGTATCTCGCAGCAGTTCGATTCGGTGCACAAGGCGGTCAGGCAGTACAGCGAAATGGCGAACTCGATCGACACCATCGCGAACCACATTACCATCATAGCGCTGAACGCCAACATAGAGGCCGCGCGCGCGGGAAACGCCGGCAAAAGTTTCACCGTGGTCGCGAATGAAATACGCAATCTGGCAAACCAATGCAAAGAGACCGTGAAGGCCGCGCAAAACACGTCGGCCGAGTCGGCCCGCGCAACCGCCGCCATGACGGAAGCCGTGAACGACATCAGCGCGTCGATGACCGTGGCCATAAATTTGGTGGAAAAGATCGCGCAAAAAACCACGTCGTTCGAGGAGGAAACCATATCCAAACGCATGTGACGGACGGCGGCCGGCAAATCGGGCAATCATCAATCGATAGAGGGGAGAATCGATCCATGAAAAAAATAATCAACAAGCCGGAAAATATTATCGAAGAGCTGATGGATGGATTTGTATCGGCGAACCGCCGGTATTTCGAAAGAATCCCGGGTATCAACGGCATCCTCTATAAAAACAGGAGAAAAGACAAGGTCTCGCTTGTCGTCGGCGGCGGAAGCGGTCACGAGCCGGCGTATTCCGGCCTTTTGGGAAAAGGCATGGGGGACGCCGCCGCGTGCGGCAGCGTGTTTGCGTCTCCTTCCGCCCAAAT
>JAISDQ010000246.1 GCA_031264605.1 Synergistaceae bacterium
TCATGCCTGCTTCTCAGGGCGGCAAGGGCGTCCGGGGTAACGATCATCTGCGGCAGGCTGCCGGAAGAAATCCACCCGCCCACTCTTCCCAGGGCGTAATCGAGGGAAAAATTATCCACCGTCACGTTCCACAGCGACGGACGTTTGCCCGAAATGTCGCTGCGTTCGCGCGTGCCGGCGAAGGATACGTAAATACCCAGGACAGTCAGCGTAATGGCGATGACGAGCGAGATTGGATCCACCACATTCATCTGGAGACACGCAGTCGAAACCCCCGCCAAGCCGCATACTCCCGTCACTATGAATACCGCGGTGGGGTGATCTATCCCTCTTCTGACCAGTTTTCTGTAAAAAATCATGTTGCCGAGAGGTTTCGGCGAGAAAGCCGCCGACAGAACGCTCAGCGAGGTCTCGACGATGGGAATCGCGAAAAACCCGAGGGGCAGAATCATTACGGTGGCGAACGCGACTCCCTTGCCCGCGCCCAGCATCGACGTCCCGGCGAGAAGCGTCCCCCACATCGCCGAGAGCGATGTGCCGAGCCGCCTGTAAACGTTGACGTGCCGCGTCCAGAAAACCACGATCAGCGCGAGCCCGCAGACCGACATCATCAGCGCGTCGGACGGCCCCTTGCTGGAAATGGCCGTGACCGTCGCCATGAGCGCCCAGCTCACGAGCACGAGGCCGCCCCCCATTCCGGGTATTTCGTCCAGTTCCTGGAAAAGAATCGGGAAAAAACTCATCCACAGGGAAGTCAATATCAGTATGGTCGCCGTGCTCGACAAATACAGAAACTCGCCGTCGGGACGCCCGATAAAAGTGATCCTGGGGCCCAATATCGCGACGCCCAACCCTATGGCTAGGTAGCAAAAACGAAGGTCCCAGTTTTTCACCACTTTCTGGCAAAAACCTATCAGCCCGGCGATAACCCCGGCGGTTATCATCAGTTTCATGGGGCCGCTCTCCATCCATATGCCGCAGATCGCCCACGACGCTATCAGGCTTATATCCCTGAGGTAGTAATACTGATCGCGTTCGAGGTCGTGCTTGAAGAACCTCTGCGTGAAAAAACACGCTATCACGACCGACGCAATCACAACGACCGTCTTTAAAACGCCCGAATCCGCTATGGCGAGGTTCATCAAAACTCCCAATCCGGCCGCGCCGCCTTATTTTCGGTCAGTTACTCTCGGCGCTCGCTACGCTCGCCGTTTTTCTGGCCTGAACGAGAAGATTCGCCATTTCGAGGGCCGAGACGGCTGCTTCCGCGCCCTTGTTGCCGGACTTGCTGCCCGAGCGCAAGAGCGCCTGTTCCAGGTTCGAACAGGTGAGGACGCCAAATCCGACCGGAATTCTCTGTTCGAGCGAGATTTGCGCCAATCCCTTCGAGACCTCGGCGCAAATGTAGTCGGCGTGAGGAGTGTCTCCCTGCAATACCGCGCCGAGCGCGGTTATCGCGTCATATTTGCCCGACAGCGCGAGTTCCTTGACGATCAGCGGAAGTTCCCACGCCCCCGGCACCCAATAAACTTCAATGTCCTGATGGCGGACGTCGTGCCTTGTCAGACAGTCGACGGCGCCTTCGAGCAGTTTTCCGGTGATCAGTTCGTTGAAACGGGATATGGCGAGCGCGAATCTCAATCCCGATCCTATGAGGTTGCCGTTAACGGTTTTCATTTTCTCATTACCTCCAGCGTCAGTTTTATATGTGCAGCACGTGCCCCATTTTGCAGCATTTCGTTTCCAGATATTTTTTGTTGTATTCGTTGGGCGGAAATTCCAGCGGCACCCGCTCCGTTATCTCCAGACCGTAACCTTCCAGGCCGATCATCTTCCTGGGATTGTTCGTTATGAGCCTTATCCTCTTTATGCCAAGGTCAACCAGAATCTGGGCCCCAACGCCGTAATCCCTCAAATCGGGGGGGAAGCCCAGGGCGATGTTGGCGTCCTGCGTGTCGAGCCCCTGTTCCTGCAGCTTGTACGCCTTCAATTTGGCGAGAAGCCCGATGCCTCTGCCCTCCTGTCTCAGGTACAACAGAACCCCCGCGCCCTCCCGCTCTATCATTTTCATGGAGGCGTGAAGCTGAGCGCCGCAGTCGCAGCGCAGAGAGCCGAAAGTATCCCCCGTTATGCACTCCGAATGAACCCTCACCAGGGCGTTTTCGACGGAACCTACGTCGCCCTTGACCAGCGCCAGATGAACCGTGCCGTCGTCATCCCCGGCGTATCTGTACGCATACGCCTTGAAATCGCCGTACTCGGTCGGAAGGTTGACGGTCACTTCGCGTTCGACCAGCTTCTCACTGGCGAGACGGTATTTAACGAGATCGGCCACCGACACGACTTTCAGCGCGCGCCTTTCCGCGAATTCGAGCAATTGCGGCAGCCGCGCCATGGAGCCGTCTTCGTTCAAAATCTCGCATATCGCCGCCGCGGGATGCAGTCCGGCGAGCCTTGCCAGATCGACCGCGGCTTCCGTGTGGCCGGTTCTTTTGAGCACTCCGCCCCGGCGGGCTATCAACGGAAACACGTGTCCCGGACGTCTGAAATCCCCTGGCTGAGCGGACGGATCGGCGAGTTTTCGCACCGTGAGCGCCCTCTCGCCAGCGGAAATTCCGGTAGTCGTGCCTTCCTTCGCGTCGACCGTCACGGTGAACGCCGTCCCGTGAAGGTCGGTGTTATGTTCGACCATCAGCCCAAGGCCGAGGCGTTCGGCGATATCCTGGGTTATCGGCGCGCAGACCAATCCGCGGGCTTCCCTCACCATGAAATTCATTCTCTCCGTCGTGCATAATTCCGCCGCCGCTATGAGATCCCCCTCGTTTTCGCGGTTGGCGTCATCCACCACTATCACCAATTTGCCGGAGGCTATATCCTCTATCGCCTCCTGTATCGCGTTCAGTTCCATATTTTCTTCCGACGCCATTATATCCTTGTCCTCCCGTTTCTCTATTTCCAACCGAATTCGGCCAGTTTTTCCCAGGTGAGCCCGTTCCCCTCGGAGGGGGCGTCCTCTTGACCCAGAAATCTCGCCACATATCGGGCGATTACGTCAATTTCGACGTTCACTCTGTGCCCGCGTTCGACTGAACCCAGCGTCGTGCGGCGCAGCGTGTCCGGTATCAGGCCTATCGAAAAACCGCCGCGCCCTGAGTCGATGATGGTCAGGCTGACGCCGTCGATCGCCACCGAACCTTTAGGCGCCGTCCCCCAGGAAATTTTCCCGGACGCCGAGACGCGGATGATTTTCGAACCGCCGGCCGTCTCAACATCCAATATCTCGCCGACTTCGTCCACGTGTCCGAGCACCATGTGCCCGTCAAGCCTTCCGCCCGTTTTAAGGGCGCGCTCCAGATTGACCGCGTCGCCGGGCTTCAGCGAGCCGAGGCGCGTGGCCCGTCTCGTCTCCGGCATCATCTGAGCCCTGAATATTTCACCGTCGGAACCGGTCGCGGTGAGACACGCCCCGGCCACGGCGACGGATTCGCCCGGCGATATTTCGGACGCTATACTCCGCGCTCTTATCGCGATTTCAGCCATGCCCTCCCGTGAAATCGCGATCGAAACCGTCTCCCCAACGCATTCGACGAGGCCGGTAAACATCAGAAATCACCCTCCAGCAAAAAATCCGCGCCAACCGCTTTTACGCGAAGATTCTTTACTTTGGCGGCCAAATCCATGGATGGAATTTGGAACTTCGTGACGCGCACGCCGTTCCCCATCAATTTTGGAGCGGTAAAAAACGCCGCCTCGTCGGCGCACCCGGACGAGACGAACGAGGAAATCAGTCCCGCCCCGCCCTCAACCAATACGTAATTCGTCCCCATCGCCGCAAGCGCCCCGAGCATTTCTCCGGGGGGGATATGCCCGTCGCGGGTGCGCGATTTTATCACCTTTACGCCCATTTTCGACAGTTCCGATATCTTTTTGCCGCGAGAGCCGGACGAGGTAAAGATCACGCGCTCGCCGCCGCGCAAAACCCCGGCGTCCAAAGAGATTTCCAGGTCTTTGTCCACCACGGCCTTGATCGGAGAACGCCCCTCCGAATCCCTCACCGACAGCTCGGGATTGTCCTTCGTCACGGTACCTATTCCTACCAGAACAACGTCGTTCGCCGCCCTCATCAAATGAGCCCTCCTGCGGGCCTCCGGGCCGGTAATCCATTTGCTCTCGCCGTTTTGGAGAGCGATATTCCCGTCCATCGATACCGCCGCTTTTATTGTCACCCACGGACGCCCCTCCGTGACCCTTTTGATAAATCCCCTGTTGAGGCGTTCGCATTCTTTCCTCAATATCCCGGACACTACCTCGATTCCGGCCGCTTCGAGCTTTGCCGTTCCGCCGCCGGAAACGCGCGGGTCGGGATCGGTCATCCCCGTTACGACTCTCGCTATGCCGGCGGATATCAAAGCGTCGCAACAGGGCAGAGTATGTCCGGTATGACAGCATGGTTCGAGCGTCACGTAAGCCGTCATTCCCCTGACCGAGCCGCCGGCGTTTCTTATCGCCTCGGTCTCCGCGTGGGGGCCGCCGTACCGTCCGTGAAAACCGCGCGACACGGCTTTTGCTTCAGGCGCGCCGTAATCCACTATGACGCACCCCACCCTGGGGTTGGGGCTTACAAGCCCAGTCCCCCTGCGCGCCAGGGAGAGCGCCATTCTCATATAATATTCGTGCAGACGCGCTTCGCTGACGCCGGTCAAATCAAGCCGCTCCGCTATTCCGGATCCGAAATGTCGAGCGCTTTCAGCACGCGATCCGCCAACACGGGCCCCACTCCCGGCACCGCCGCCAGTTCGGCCTGGCCGAGCTTCGCGATCGCCCTCACGCTGCCGAACCGCGACAGCAACTGAGCCACTCTATTTTTACCCATTCCGGGGATATCTTCAAGCGTACTGCGAGAAAATTTTTTATCACGGGCTTTTCGGTGCGAGGTTATCGCGAACCTGTGAGATTCGTCGCGAACCCTCTGTAGCAATTGCAGCCCGGGATCGTTCAAATCGAGCCTCAGCGGTTCGCTTTTCCCCGGCAAAAATATCTCCTCCTCGCGTTTGGCCAAGGACACCGCCGGTATTTTATCGAGCCCGAGTTTGGTCATCGCCGACAGCGCGAATTCGAGCTGCACCGGGCCGCCGTCGATCAGTATGAGCTGGGGCGTCGGTTCCTGGGATTCGATGCACTTCTTGTACCTGCGGGTCAGAGTTTCCTCCATAGAACGAAAATCGTCCACGTCTTCCACGGTTTTGATGTTGAAACGCCTGTAAAGGGATTTGTTCGCTATGCCCTGTTCGAACACCACGGCGACGCCAACGGTATTCCCGCCGCCGGTATGCGAGATGTCGAAACCGTCGATCCTCCACGGCAGCGCGCGCAGCCCCAATACTTCCTGCAAACGTTTGAGGGGGAGCCAGTCGTCCCGGTTTTCCTCGAACATCGCGGGAGTGGTGAGATGCTGGCGGTTTACCCGCCATATGGCCCTGATGGTATCCCGCAGGCGCCCCGCCTTCTCGAATTCCAGCCTGTTCGCGGCGGCGTCCATTCTTTTGTGCAGTCGGTTCGCCAAATCCGCGCCCTTGCCCTGAAGAAGCAGAATGAGATCCGCCACCCGCTCCCTGTAGGGCGATTCCTCGCAAAGCCCCGAGCACGGCGCGAGGCACAACCCGAGCGTGTGCCTCATACACGGGCGTTCGCGCTGGATTTTGCCGGATTTCAGCGGCAGCGCGCACGTGCGGAGGGGAAAATACCTTTCGCTGACGCGCAGAAGCGTTCTCAGGTTGCCGGTGTGGACGAACGGCCCTATATACACGGCGCCGTCCTGTTGTCTGTTGCGGGTGACGACGGTCCTCGGAAAATCCTCGTTCGTTATCTTGATGAAAGGGTACTTCTCCCCCATCTTGAGTTCGACGTTGAAAAACGGCTGGTACAGTTTTATGAACCTCGACTCCAGAATCATGGCCTCCGCTTCGTTTTCCGTGCGGACTGTCGAGATGTCGCGGATTTCGGATACGAGTTTCGCGAGACGCGAAGACGCGAACGCCGCGTGCCTGAAATACGACGAAACCCTCTTTTTGAGAGATTTCGCCTTGCCTATATAGATCGCGCGTCCGTCCTCGCCGTACATTATGTAGACTCCCGGCTTGTCCGGAAAGCGTCTTGTCATTTTCGCCAAATCTTCTTTTTCCATCATTCCCCGCGTATGCCGCGCCCAATTCGCCGTCAGATTATGAAAATTACGATTTAACAGTATAGCACGACGGGAGATTTTAGTATAAGATATTGTTGAATTTACAAACTTTCAGGAGGTGCAACCCTGCTTGAATATGCAGCTTTATAATGACCTGTCCGGCAAAAAAGAGCGTTTCGAACCCTCGAAACCCGGGCATGTCACTTTCTACGCGTGCGGCCCAACCGTCTACGATTACTTCCATATCGGGAACGCGCGTCCTTTCATAGTGTTCGACGTGCTCAGGAGATTTTTCGAGTCCAAGGGACTGGAAGTCAATTTCATACAAAATTTCACCGACATAGACGACAAGATGATACAGCGGGCCGAACAGACGGGCGTGACAGTCGCGCAGCTCGCCGAAAAATTCATAGCGGCCTACTACGAGGACGCGGACTCTCTCGGGATAAGGCGCGCTTCCGCAAACCCGCGGGCCACCGACGAAATACCTTCGATAATAGAGATGATATCCGCGCTGATTAGAAAAGGTCACGCGTACGAGGCGAATGGGGACGTTTATTTCGAGGTCGATACCTTCCGGGAGTACGGTAAACTCTCCGGGCAAAGCCTGGAGGATCTTCACGCGGGCGCGCGGGTCGAAGTCGACGAGCGCAAGCGCGCCCCCCTGGACTTCGCCCTCTGGAAGGCGCAAAAACCGGGAGAACCGGCGTGGGACAGCCCCTGGGGTCCGGGCAGGCCGGGCTGGCACATAGAGTGCAGCGCCATGGCCCGCCGTTATCTCGGCGAAACTATCGACATTCACGGAGGCGGTAGCGACCTGATGTTCCCGCACCATGAAAACGAAATAGCGCAAAGCGAGGCCGCGAGCGGAAAACCTTTCGCGAGATTTTGGATTCACAACGGCTATCTCATGATAGATCAGGAAAAAATGTCGAAATCGCTCGGCAATTTTTTCACCGTGCGCGACGTGCGGTCGAAATTTTCGGCCGTCGTCGTCAGGCTTTTCATGCTCTCGGCCCACTACCGCTCGCCCGTCAGCTTTTCGCACGACACTCTCGAACAGGCGAGCCACGCGCAAGCGAGACTGCGCAACGGATGGGCCGAGATAAAATTCGCCCTGACCGCGCGCCCCTGCGAGGCGGCGCCCTGCGAGCCCGACGCTGAACTTCGCGAATCCCTGAAGGAGGCGCGCGCGTTGTTCGACGAGTGCATGGAGGACGACTTCAACACCGCCGGCGCGATCGGCGCCGTATTCGACGTCATTCACGCCACGAACGTCTCTCTGGGGCGCGAAGGCGGCATAGATTACGAAACGATCGCCGGCGCCGCCGAGTTTCTTCGCATGGTCGAAGGCGTGATGGGCATAATCGGCATGGACGAAGAAAAAAGATCCGACGACGCCGAGATAGAAACGCTGGTAAACGAAAGATACGCGGCGAGAAAAAACAAAAACTACAAGCGCTCCGACGAAATACGCGGCATTCTGAACCAAAAGGGGATAATTCTGGAGGACACTCCTCAGGGCACGAGGTGGAAACGCGCCGAATGAAAAAGCGGTTCCGGCCGCACGCGCGTCCGCCGGAACCGCCTCATTTTTTAAACCTCCCTCACCGTTTGGCGAGAGGCATTATGCAGAGCGGGACTTCATTATCCTTCAGTTTCAGCTCTTTTTTCACGGCGTCGGTTTTCATGCTGACCATATAACGGCCGCTTATGCCGAGAGAGTCGGCGGCCAGATAGATGTTTTGCGTCATAGCGCCCGACGCGATGAAAGCCAGCGCGTTCCCCGCGTTTATGCCGCTCGCGTCGCCCGTGCCTTTCGGATCGGACACGAAGACGAGAACGACCGGAGACGCTTCGGCAAAACCGTCGCCGGTTATATCCGGTAGGATGTTCCTCTCGTTCACCGTGACGAGGGCGTTGTTTTTCCAGTCGTACAGGAAAGCCCCTTCCGGGGTGACCGCGAAGATATTGACGTACGGCGGCTTGCCCATCGCGAACGGAACCGTCCAGCCCTTGCCGTTCCTGTTGAGTCCGCTCCCCGCCCACAGTATCGTCGACAGTTCCTCCCGGGATACCGCTCCTTTCGGAAAATCCCCCCTGCCCCCGGACGCGCGTCTTTCGAGCAGCGCGAAAATCCCGTCCCCGCCGTCTTTCCCCGGCGCCGGCAGTTTCTCGTCCGCGAAAGCCGCTGTTGCCGCGCAGCAACACAAAAGAAGCGCCAAAACGATCGTTTTTTGAACCATCTTCAACCCTCCGATAAGGTTATATTTTTGAAAATCACATACATTATACCGCCAAATTTGGGAAGGTTAAAAAACCATTTGACAATCTGTAATGGCGTAAAACAATATTGGATACATGCGTATTCTAAATGATAGTCGTGCGCCATTTTCTCTAAAACAAGTTGTAAAAAATAAATTATGTATGTTATATTTTGAGAAAATAGAGGTGATTTTTATGGCTG
>JAISDQ010000284.1 GCA_031264605.1 Synergistaceae bacterium
CAAAGCGGCAACGAACGTTCGAGCCCCGCGATAGTAATCTTATAATCCAACGGTACGCCTCCTTTTAAGAATCCAACAAAAATTCCGTTAATATTTTATCACAAACAAGAGCGGCAGTCATACAGGGACGGCCGCCGGGTAATTGTCCGGAATTACAGAGAGGAATAATCGGCGGATGGTCGCGATGGAGAAGCTGAAAATACCGGAGGGGCCGCTTGCATTTTCATACTATCGGTGCGTTTTATGGCGCGTTTTGCGGCGTGTATGATAGTCCTACGGTGTAAAAACAAGCGAGAGACCTACCGGTTTGAAATCAATCCGTTTCAGCTCAATCGTTAAAATGGAGGTTATCCGGCATGATGTTACAGGTTCAAGATTCAAAGGCGACTGAACGGGGGTGGGGCGCAAGGCTGTTGTGCTTCTGCGTTGCGGTCCTTCTTTTCTATGGCGTTGCGGGAGTCATGGCTCCCGACTTCAGCGCTTCGGCCGCCGCGCCCAAATATAAGGTGACGTTGACGATAAAGATGGGCAAGAAGGGGAGCAATTGTCCCGAGCTGCGCTTTGCCGGGGGCGGCAAGAAATACGTGGCGCAGGCGGTGAGTAAATGGTACATAGACGGAAAGCAAATAAAAGATCCGTGGTCCAAATTTTACGGGAAGGGATGGAAGTTTAAGAACCACAGCGTCACCGTCGTGATGAAGAAAAAACTCGCCAAGGGTACGTACAAGGTGAGCATGGATAACGGTTCCAAGGTGAAGTATCTCGGAACGGTGAAGGTCGGCTCAAAGAACGTGAGCAAGACGTTCCGTTTCGCCTGATTCGCGGAAAGGAGTACAAACCATGAAAACCATAAAAGTATGTCTGATTCTCGCGCTCGTCTGCGTATGCTTCGCGTCGGCTTGCTCCCAGGGTAACGGCGGCGGCTCGGCGTCCGAATCCGCTACGTCAGGATCAGCCGCAGGAGTCACGGCCGGAGGCGTTTCTTCTGAGACCGCGACGGCCGCCGGGCAATCCACCGCGCCGACAGACTCCGGGCAATCAGCCGCGCCGCCGGCTCCCGGCGATATCCGCGTGACGCTCATCGGGGATTCCGTCGTGCTCGGCGCGGTCGATGCGGTGAAAGCCGCTGTGCCGGGAGTCGATATAAGAGCGCGCAACGACCGGAAATTGGCCGGTCCCGGCCTCAACATGCTGAAGCGGGAGGCGGCCGGCGGTGAGCTTGGCCAGATTGTGGCGCTCGCCCTCGGCACGAATTTTGTCACGAGGGGCGATATCGACAGGGCGATGGAGGTCATCGGGCCGAACCGTCAGGTGGTGTTCGTGAACGCCTATCGCGCCAACGCCGGCTATATAAATGAAGTCAACAAGACGATATCGGAAGCGGCCGAGGCTCATTCCTCAAACTTCACGATAGCGGATTGGCACGGCTACGTCGTCTCGCATCCGGGAACCAAACTCGCTTCGGACGGCTGCCATCTCACGAAATCGAGCGCGGTCGACTACGCGAAGGTGATAAAGGCCGGCGTGGACCGAGCCGCCGCAAAAGTCGCCGCCGCGCTCATCGTATGTCAGGTAAACGTCGTCCACGCCGACGCGTCGAACCTCCCTGCGCCGAATAGCGCATTTGGTTCCGGCTCGTCTTCTTCATCCGTGCCTGCGGACAGCGTCACGGTAATCGGGGATTCCGTAACGCTCGGCGCGGAAATGTTTGCGAATATGGAGGGCCGTATCGAAAAAACGAAAGGGGTCTCGTGGTGCAATGTCGATTCGCGCGTCAGCAGACGGCTTGAGGCCGGGATGGAGCTCGTGAAAAAACTCAAGAAAAAGGGCAAGCTCGGCAGCATAGTCGTATACGCGTTGACCACAAACGGTTCGTTCAGTTACAAAGCCGCTAAGAAAGCGCGCAAAGCGGCGGGCAAGCACCGTTACGTCATATTCGTGACAGGATACAACAAAGGCCACGCTTATCCGAACCGGAGCAACGCGTCCATCAAAAAACTTGCGGCCAATTATAAAAATGTATTCGTGGCGGATTGGAACAAAGTCATACGCGAGAAGGGAGGCAAGAACCTTTCGGACAACCGCTGCCACCTGAACGCAACGAGCGGTCGTTGGTATACGAATACCGTGATAAAGGCGATTAAAAAAGTGCGGGAGGCAAAAAAAGACGCGAAGAAACGCGAGATGAAGAGAAGTTCCGGACTCGGACTCGGCGACGCGACGGCATGAACCAGTCTTCCGGTCAAGTGGCGACAGCGCCACGCGGCGGCGAAGCCGGCGGTCTCAGGTGGCTCAATTCCCTGCGCGCCCTCGGCGTGACGCTCGTCCTCGTCTATCATTTCTTTCCGTCGTTTCTCCCCGGAGGGTTTATCGGCGTTGACGTCTTCTTTGTCGTATCGGGCTACCTGATAACGTCGCTGCTCGTCCGCGAGTTCGAGCGGAGCGGAGGATTGCGTATGTTCGATTTTTTCAGGCGGCGTTGGCTGCGGTTGTTCCCCGCGATTGTGGCGATGCTGCTTGTGAGCCTGCCCCTCTCCCTGCTCATCCCGTCGGATTTTAGAACTGACATAGCGCGGCAGACGGCGGCGGCGTTGTCGTGGACGACGAACTATTACGAGATATTCACGGGCCAATCATATGAGTCTCAGTTGCTTCCGCATCTGTTCATACATACGTGGACACTGTCCGTGGAGATGCACTACTACCTGGTATGGGGAGCGGTCACGGCCTTTGTCATTTTTATCGTGAGACGGGCAGGGCGGCAAGGCGGCGTAGCCGTGCGCGTGGCCATGATGTCTGTCGCCGCTGCGTTCGCGGTCGTCTCCTTCTTTTGTATGAGGAGCGGCGCGGCGCGCGCTTCCGATCCGTCCGTGGCGTATATGTCCACGCTGTCACACATCTTTCCCTTGATGATAGGTTCGGCGTTCGGTTGCCTCTACGGATTTTCGCCGTTGGTTCCGTCGCGGAAAACGGCTTCCGCGCGAATCGCTCCCTCTGAGACCCAAGGCTTGCCGGTCAAAAATACGGCCGTCGCCGCTCGTATATTCAAGCCCGCGTCGCTCATCGCTGTCACCACCCGTATATTCAAGCCCGCGTCGCTCATCGCCATCGCCGCAGGGGTGGCTTCGATAGTCTTCCTGTCGTTTGAATTCTCGTTCAGGGATCCGCGCGTCTATCAATACGGCATACTCGCCGTCTCGCTCATCACCGCCGCCATCCTCTGT
>JAISDQ010000074.1 GCA_031264605.1 Synergistaceae bacterium
ACGGAAGGAAAGTCTTCCAATTTGTCGAACAGGCCTATCCGTCGGCCAGACGTTTTCGCCTCGAGGTCAGAAGCGATAACGA
Source organism: Synergistaceae bacterium (assembly GCA_031264605.1). GTDB lineage: Bacteria > Synergistota > Synergistia > Synergistales > Synergistaceae > JAIRKI01. The sequence goes on from JAISDQ010000074.1 coordinate 83, forward strand.
ACGGGCGGTTGCGTTGTACGCCCGGCTGGGTTACAAAATCCTCGACTATGCGCAGATGGTAAAGGATTTCTGATGCCGCTTGTTTTGCAGGGCGAAGGATAGCCGCTCTTCGACCACCGCAATATGTCCGCGGTGGTCGTTAGGTTCTTTCTGTCGGTCGCTTCCATTCGTTGTCCTCAGCTTTCAACTTGTTTTTGAGCCATTTCCAGGCCGCGTGTGAGTTTCACGAAATACGCGTCAGTGCGGCTGAATATGAAAGCAGGCGGGCGAGTTTTATTGCCCGCCTGAAATTACGGCTCATATTAAATTCCATCAGGCTTTATTCAAAATAAGCGTTAAAACGATACTGGGGGAGGAATGGAGTTGAAAGCCATAGCTATCAACGGGAGCCCGCGCAAGAACTGGAACACGGCTAAAATTCTGCTGGCGGCGCTGGACGGGGCAAAATCGGCGGGAGCGGAGACGGAGCTGGTTCATCTGTATGACTTGAACTTCAAGGGCTGCGTAAGCTGTTTTTCCTGCATGGCGGCGGATGGTTCCGGCATGTGGCGCTGCGCGTTGAAGGACGACTTACAGCCGGTGTTGGAACGCGTCATGCTGGCGGACGCCGTGTTCGTGGGCTCGCCGATTTACGTGGGGAATGTGACTGGAGAGACGCGGTGTTTTCTCGAACGGCTCGCGTTCATGAACGGGACGTATGACGGCGAGTTAGGTCCGAAGAGCGACAACAGGGCTTCGGCGGCGTTCTTTTTCAGCATGAACGTCCGCGAGGAACAGGCAATGTCCGATGATTTCGATTACCTAAGAGTTTACGAGGATAATTTTTCTCTGTTGAGAGGAATCGACGGCACGAAAGAATACTATGCCTGCTACAATACCTGGCAGTTCGACGATTATTCGAAATACATGAATAAAATATTCGACATCGAGGACAAGAGGAAATGGCATGAGGAACATTTCCCCATAGACCTCAAAAACGCTTTCGAGATAGGAGCCCGGCTCACCCGGCTTGGCGGGGCGGCTAAATCGGACAGGTAATAAACTGTTTCCGGGCGTCGGCTCCTCCTTTTCAGAGAGGGGCCGACGCCCGGCGGAAAACCCGCGCTGAAGCCGTGATCGCCCCCGTTCCGTTTGAATGGCGCGGGTTATGGCTTATCGGCTTGCACGAGGGCGACGGAGGCTTTCTCAATGGAAATCAGAGTCTCCTCCCTCGTGAAGCGCGTGACGCCGATGCGCTCGAAGGGAATGGCGCGCATGTGCAGGCACCAGAGTTCCATGCCGGCGAGGCATGGTACGGTACCGTTCCCGGTGCCTCCGGCCGCGGCCACGAGGTTGACCATTTTCCCCGACATGACGCTCTCGTCGCCTTTTCTGGCCTCGCAGCGGCGAAGCCGGTCGCAGAAATATTTCATCCGTTCCGACTGCTGCCACCAATACACCGGCGTTACAAACACCGCTCCTTCGGCGTCGGCGAGGCGAGCGGCAATCCCGGCCAGACCGTCGTCAATGACGCACCGGTGCTCGTCGCGGCATACGCCCCAGCCGTCTCCGCACACGCGGCACGCCTGGATTTTTTCCGCGCACAGATCCGTTATCCCGCCGGTTTTCCCGGCACGCTCGATCCCTCTCAGCGCGGCTCGCCCGCACGCGGCGGTGAGACCATCGGAGTTGGGGCTTGCGGTTATCACCATGTACATAAAGATTCCTCCCCTATATGTTTTTTTACGTGAAACCTATTGACAGCGTATATCGAGGTTCAGGCAATCCGGCACCTGCATATGCCGTTTTACGCGTTGGGCACGGCTATCGGGGATAATATATGACCATGCTTATGCGGCACACTTCATCGCCGGTATTTTGATAACGATGCGGGCGGTCGGCCTGGAAACGCAGAGAGCTTCCGCTTTCGATGGAAAGTGTTTCATTGTCCACGCTGACGCTCAACCGGCCGGAAAAAGCTGTGATAAACTCCTGAGTCCCGGCCGGGTGCGGTTCCGCTTCCAGCCGGCTTCCCGCGTCGAGTTCGATATAGAATATTTCAAAACGCCGTTCGCCGTCAAAAGAAAACATGGGATAATTGCGATACTTTCCGCCATCTCCCAGCAACGGCCGTATTTGTTTTGAATTTATCACTTCATGATCGGTTTCAGGACGGCTCATAAGCTCAGTGAAAGAAATCTTCAATCCGTTTGTAATCTTCCAAACCGTCGATATCGTTGGATTGACGTCGCCGCGCTCGATCTGTCCAAGCATACTTTTACTGACGCCGGATAATTTTGAAACCGCGTCGAGGCTCAGCTTCCTCTCTTCCCGCAATCGTTTCAAATTTTCCGCAACGACAAAATTGATCGAGTCCAAAAAGAATATCCCCCAATACTTGACAATATAATGCACATATCGTATTATATATCGAACGGATGCTGGGTGTCATCCAACATGCGCATCGTGACATAAACCCGTAGAAAGGTAAAGATATATGATGAATTATCCGGCTTATTTATCTTACATATTTCTGACGGCTTTTACGCCTGGCCCGAATAACGTCATGGCGATGTCCAACGCGGGCAAATACGGTTTTAGGAAAAGTTTACAGTTCAATCTTGGAGTACTGTTCGGTCTTTTTATTATAATGACTGCTTGCGCCGCTTTCACCTCGCTGTTATACGGATTTATACCGCAAATAGAGCCTGTCATGCTTTGTGTAGGCGCCGCGTATATCCTTTGGCTCGCATGGACGGTTTGGCGCGACAATCCTCACGATAATAAAAGGCGCGTTACGCGGGCCAGCGGTATCGTTTCCGGCATGATGCTCCAATTCGTCAATATAAAAGTCATTCTCTACGGAATTACTGGTATCTCAACTTTTATCCTGCCGCATTACAAGGGATTTTGGGCATTGTTCCCTTTCGTGCTTTTGATGTCATTTGTCGGTTTTGCGGGAACCTGTTGCTGGGCCTTATTCGGCACAATTTTTGAAGTCTTTTTGGGCAGATATAAAAAGATAATCAATGTGTTGTTAGCATTATTGCTTGTGTATTGCGCGATATCACAGTTGGCCGGCATGTTCTGAAAATACGGCATTGCAATTCGCTTATTGCTCTTTCCATTCTCTTTTTAGGAGGGAGAAACAGTTCTGGTCGACTAAACCCTTTGGGGAAGGCGCGTAGTCCCGGAGCGTCCCCTCCAGAGTGAAGCCCAGTTTTTTCAAAAGCCCGGACGAACGGTCGTTATCGACGTTCACAAAGGCTTCGACCCGCTCGAACCTCATGATGTTGAACCCGTAATCGAGAACCGGCCTCAAGGCCTTCCTCATATAACCGCGCCCCCAATATTCGTAATCCAGTTCATACGCCAACTCTCCCCGGCGCGCGGCCCGGTTGAGGTATTGAAAACCGCAGGTGCCAATGAGTATCCTCTCGCGTTCGACGCCCCACCTTATGCCGGCGTCGTTTTCCCACAGGGATCGGAGCACGTAAAGCATCTGCACCGAATCTTCGGGAGTCAGAGGACCGCTCGTCATCTTCTCGGTGACGTTGGGGCTTCCCCATATATGGCTGATGGCCTCGATGTCATTGTCCGCCAGTTCGCGCAGGACGAAATCGTCAATTTTCAAAACAGGAAAAAAACCGGCCACAGCTATCGCCTCCACAAATCACGCGAAATGCGCGAATATTCAAACAATATTATCGATTATACGCTTTTTGCGCCGCGGGAGCGCCGTTTTCTCAATGAAATTCCACTATGCCTGGGGGAAAACACTTAACTTCCGGCGTTTTTCAGGAAGCGCCGCCGCCGGAATTTGGAAGATCCTGTTTGTTGAAAACCGCGGGGCGTTTCTCCAGGAAAGCGTCCACGCCCTCGGCGTAGTTCTCGGAACGCGACAGCAAATCCTGGTATTTAATCTCCCTGTCGAGGCACTGATCGAGCCCCTGGAATATGGTTTGGTTTATCAGGGCTTTTGTCAGCGCAACCGCGTCGTACGGCAGGGCGACAAGTTTTTTGGCCAGAGCCGTCGTCTCGCTCTCGAGGTTTTCTTTGGTCGTGACCACGTTGACGAGACCCATTTCATACGCTTTGTCCACCGTGAGGAGTTTGCTCAGCATGAGGAATTCCGTGAGATGGCCGAGACCTACGTATCTTCCCAATGTATAGGTGTATCCCATATCCGGGATGAGCCCTATATTCAGAAACGCTTCTATGAACAGGACGTCGTCGGCCGCTACCTTGAAATCGCAGAGCAGGGCGATGCCGCATCCCGTGGCGGCCACCGCGCCGTGCAGCGAGGCGATCACCGGTTTGCGGATGGAGCGAATCTTGCGGCCGATATTCCCCGCGGCCCGAACTATCCTGACCAGTTTTTGGGTGTCCTTCTCGTCCAGGCCTTTTTTGAGCGATCGGATATCGGGCCCCGAGCAAAAAACGCGCCCCTCCCCGCGGATCACGATGACCCGCACGCTCTCGTCATCGGTGCAGAGGTCGAGGACACTCCCAAGATCCATCAAAAGTTCTTCCGAAATGGCGTTAAAATTTTTGGGAGAATTGAGTGTTATGGTTGCGATTTTGTCGCGTGCCTTGAATACAATATTTTCAAAATCCATGCACTTATCCTCCTGAAAATCGAATCTTCATTGTGGCAATACCTGTCATTTCACGCCGAATTATCGTACTTTTTGTGTTTTTTGTCAAAAATAAAAACGAACCGCGCGTCCCGAGTTTCCTCTGTAAACAATTTGGGGAGCCGGCCGCTAGGCGGCTCCCCAAATTACGTTTGCGCGTTTTTTAAGCCATGTTGGCCTTGTGGCTTTCCTCTATCTTGTTCAGTTCCTCGGAGGTGAGTTCCCAATCGGCCGCGCGCGCGTTTTTCTCGATGTTCGCGGGTTTTGTGGTGCCGATGAGCGCGGTGGTGACTCCGGGCTGAGCCAGCACCCAATTGATGGAGACCTCCGCTACCGATACGCCGCGCGCGTCGGCTATTCCGCGCAAAGCGTCGATGACCTTGTTGCATTTTGCCCACTTCGCCTCGCCGAAAAAGTCGTAGAAACCGGCGCGCAATTCCTTGTCGGTCGCCTTCGGGGGTTCCTTGAACGCGCCGGTGAGTATGCCGCCGCCCAGCGAGCCGTAGGTCATTATTCCCAGAGCGTTGTCCCTGGCGAAGGGAATGACTCCGTTCTCTAAATTCGAGCGGTCGAAGAGCGAGAGCGAGGGCTGTATGCCGCTTATGCCTGCCACTTCAGCCGCGCGCTTCATCTGGTCGACGCTGAAGTTCGACACCGCGCCCGCGCGAATCTTGCCCTCTTTTTTCCATTTGGCCAGCAGTTCCAACGCTCCGTCGTTGCCGTTGTTGAGATCCGGCCAGTGGATGAAGTAAATGTCTATATGATCGGTACAGAGACGCTTCAGTGAATTTTCCAGCTCGGCTGTCGCTACCGACGGAGCGAGGCATCTGACGTAATCGCCGGTTATCGTGTAACCGTTCGTGCCGAGCACCCGATGAACGCCGAACTTGGTGGATATGACGGCCTTGTCGCGGCGTCCCTTCAGGGCTTTGCCGACGACCGTCTCGGCCTCGTAGGCCACGCCGTAGGCGGGAGAAGTGTCTATCAAATTCACGCCAATGTCTATGGCCTTCTGTATTGTCTCGATGCCGCTTTTTTCGTCAACCGCGCCGAAAAAATCGTTGCCCATCGGCCACGTGCCCAAGCCGACCGCCGAAACGTCTATGCCGCTCGCCCCGAACTTTCTGTACTTCATTTAACGCACCCCTTCCTCATATCATTGAGATGTTATTGATATTTTTCTAACGCGCGGAACGTAGCTCCGCCAACTTGGCAAAGACGTCCCGCTCCTTTAGACCGTAATACGCCGCTTTGTACGCGTCGAAAGCCCTGTCGTAAATCTCCACGTTCGCCGGTATCGGTTCGTAATTGTCGCCGAATTTGACCATGCCGCGCACGAATTCATCGGGGCCGCCGATCAAGCCCGCGCCCATGGCCGCCAGTCCGGCCGCGCCCAGAACAGCCGCGTCCGAGACCACGAGCGTCCGTATTTTTCGCCCCATCACGTCGGCGAGCGTCTGGCACCATGTTTTCGACTTCGACACGCCTCCGGTGACGGTAACCGCGTCGTCCATAACGACGCCCGCCGCCAGCACCGACTCCAATATGTGACGCGCTTCCAGTGTTATGCCCTCGATTACCGCGCGCACGATGTCGGCCTTCGTGTGAGTGCTGCGCAAGCCCAAGAACATTCCCGTCGCGTTGGTGTCCCACGTCGGATAGCCCGAGCCGAAGAGCGCCGAATAAAATATGACGCCGTTGCTTCCCGGCACGGACTTTTGCAGATATTTTTCGTCCATTGTCACGTAAGGGTCGACGCCTTTGGCCTCGCCCTCCGCTACTTCCTCAGCGCAAAGCGTATCGCGGCACCAGCGGTAGCAGGTCGCGCCGGAGACCTGCGGCCCTTCCGCCTCGAACACGCCGAGAGTCGGCGACGACGGAATCATCAACCCTTCGAGCGCCGCGAAGTCGGGCTTCGCCAAACCGATCGCGAGCAGGCCGAACGTCCCGATCGTGAGCGAAACCGCCCCGTCCTTTATGACGCCGGCGCCCATCGCGGCCAGTTGCTGATCGCCCGAGCCCGCCACTATCTTTGTTCCGACGGCAAGCCCGGTCTTTTTCGCGACATCGTCTTTTATGACGCCTACGACCTCGGCTGGTTTGCAGAGCGGCGGGAATTTTCCCATATCGAACCCAAGAATCTCCGCGAGTTCCCTGTTCCAATCCAGCGTTCTGACGTCCATCAGCCCTGTGACCGTCGCGTTTGAAATTTCCGCCGTGAATCTATCGGAGCCGAACGCGTGCATGACGAGGCTGTCGACCGAGGCGAAATATTTCGCGCGCGCGTATTTTTCCGGCTCATTCTTCTTTATCCAGTAATATTTGGCGACGGCGAATATATTGTAACCCGGCATGCCGGTTATCTCGCCGCGGCGCTTGGGGGATATTTTCGCGTTTATCTCGTCCATCACGCTCTCGGCGCGCGAATCGAGCCATATTATCACCTTGTCGTCAATTGCCTCGAGTTCCGAATCCACCAGGCAGAACGACGAACGGTTCACAGAAAACCCGACCGACGCTATCTCGGACGGATCGATCCCCGAATCCGTCACCGCGTCCCTCACCGCCTCGAACGTGATATCGACGAGGAACCGCGCGCCGACTTCGACCCAGTTGGGCTTGGGCTCGTCAAGTTTATACTCCCTGTATCCCTTGCCCACGATGCCGCCGCTCATGTCGAACACCATCGCCTTGGTTCCCGTCGTGCCCACGTCGATTCCCATCACATATTCCGCCATCGAAAAACGCCTCCCCGTATCAGAGTTTCAGCCCCGGTAGGGCGGGACTAGGCCGATCTCGCGCATCTGATCCAACGCCTCTATTATCGCCGCCGCCGCGCGCGTGCCTATCAGGTCGGCCCCGGCCAGCAGGAAGGCGTAAGCGTTCTGCGGGCGAGGGAATTTGACCCCGGCCACCTTCAACTTGACGTTCGTGCCGGCCAGCGCGCGTTTCATGAGGAGAAACTGTTCCATTGCCGGGCCTTCGAACTGGCCGGTCGACGTCTTGGCATAATCTATACCCGTCTCGGCAATCATGCGGCAGCCCGCGGTTATCTCCTCGTCGGTGAGGAAGCAGACGTCGAGGATGCACTTGGTGACCGCCCCGCCCGCCGCCGATTTGAAATCTTTCAGCTCCCCGCGGACGGTCTCGTATTTTTTATCGCGCAGCGCGCCGACGTTTATCACGACGTCCACCGCTTTGCATCCGGACGCGACGGCTATCTCGGTCTCGTGGGCCTTGAGTATTCCGGGGCTCGCGCCAAAAGGAAAGTCGATACCGGCGGCCGGCATGACGTCGCTGCCCGCGAGTTCCTCCACGACGACCGGCGTCCAATACGGCGACGCGGAGTAAAAAGCGGCGCAGTTGTACGCTGCGGCCTCCCTGCAACCTTTTCGTATGTCGTCCTCGGTGGTGTTTTTGGGCAGAACGCTGTGGTCGAAACATTTGCCGAGCGCTCGTTTGTCGAGTTTCGAAAGGTCTACCATGCCAGAACCTCCTTCGGCGTGATTCATCTTGTTTTCCTGTAATCCGAATATTGACGGCGATACTACATCAGCGCGCGGATAGCGTCAATATCTCCAAAACCGAAAACCTAGGCGCGATATCCGCGCGTCAATGAAATCTGGGAACCTGCGCGGATATTATAGCGCGATTCGCCGTCCGAAACAAAATCCTTTCAAGATTCGAATTTGCGCCGGCGGCCGCGCTGCCCCGAAATAAATTTTATTTTTTTCCATTTATTTTCAATATACCCCTTGCGAATATCGCGAAAATCGGCGAAACTATGTAAGCAAAGAAATTTCGGATTAAAGCCGTACGGTTTTGCGCAGCGGGAAAGGGGATTGCCTTTGAAGCGATCTTTCTGGACGAAGCTGAGGCAGATATGGATACCGAAAGAATTCCGTCTGCCTGAGCCGGAATTTACAAAAGAACAGTTGGACTTGCTCGAAGAACTGATACAGATGATAGGCCCCAAAATTTCGCGCGCCGCGAGCGCGACGAAAGACGAAAGGGCCAAAATGGTCGATTTCCTCGTTGATCTCGGCACCGGCATATGGCGGGTGCGGCGCAAGATAGACGGCCTGTCTCGGATGCCTCGTGAGATAAGGGACGCCCTGTACTCGCTCGAAAGCATGTGGATGGCTATGTCCACGGACGGCGTCGAAATAATGGATCATATAGGAACCACCCCCTCGGGCAGCGAGGCGAAAGTGGTCGAGAACCGTGAAATTCCGGGCCTGACCCGCGAACAGGTAATCGACGCGATAAAACCCACCATAATACTCAAGGGAGAAATAGTTCAGATGGCGGAAGTCATCATGGGACGCCCCCCGCGCACGGCAGTCAGAACCGCTGCGCCCGTCCCCCCCGAACATGACGACGAACCCCCCGCCCCGGTACATGAAGTGGAGACCATCACAATGGCGCCGCCTCTCCGCAAATGGAACCCAGACGAAGAAAAAACGTCCGTCCGCGTGGCCGAAACAGCCGCTCGCGAGAAAACAACTGCCGCTCGCGGGGAAGAAGTTGCCGCTCGGAAAGAAGAAACGGATACTCGCGAAGAAACAACTGCCGCGCGTGAAGAAGCGGCCGCCCGCGTGGAAGAAGGGCCGGACGCAAACGCGACTCCGCGCGCAATGCCCGAGCCGCCGCCCCCTGAAGAGCGGGAACCGGGCGTAACACCGAACGCGGAAGCCGACGACGGGCAGAGGCTCGATCCTGAGACCGCCGCGATCATCGAAGCCGAAGAGAGACAAAACGCGGCAACTACGGAGCCTGCCGTCGTTGCCGGCACGAGTGGAGACGGCGCGCCGGCCGTTCCCTTGGAGGAAGCGCGAAGCGCGGGCGCGGATACCGAACCGCCGACGCCCGTAAAGAGGAGGCGCAGAAAAACCTCCGCGGAGACGGCGGCGGACGCGGCGACCGAAAACGGCGGGACACCGGACGAAAAACCCGCCGTGCCAAAGAAAGCGCGGGCTCCCGCCGCCAGAAAACCGAGAAAGAAAACGTCCGCGCCGCCAGAGGGCTCGGACGTCACTCCGAAAGAGGAGGCTTAAAGGTTGGTAGAACACGCGCGGCATCATAAGGTGCCGATAGAGGCCGACGCGCCCGCCGTAAAAGAATCCGGACTGGGCGTCCACACGGAGAATATAATCGACGGAATGGACAAAGTCGAGGCCATGGCGGCTTTGGTGGAATCCGTCATTGTCTGGCGGGCGCAGTACATCGCGTGGAACGTGGACATCTTCAAGGCCGAAACTCTCCTGTTCCGCCTCATCTTCAAGGAAAACTCGCAGAACCCGCAGGCGATGGACCTCCTGGCGCGTATCTACTTCCAGCAGGGCAAATACGAGAAGGCGCGAGGCCTCTGGAGCAAAGCGCTGGCCTTGCAGCCCGGCAATCCCGCCTTGCGCAGGACCGCCGCGGAAATCCAGAGAATAGCGAAATCTCCGGGTTCGACCGTAATATGGCACAGGATAGGCGTGTATCTCAACTGTCTTCTTATATTGCTCATCATCTGCATATCGGCATTGGCGCTCCCGCGCGCGTACAACTGGCTGCTGAATTGGGCCGACGGGCCCCCCACGATCGCCGTTCAAAATCTCGAGGAGCGTTTCTCCGACTATTATCAAACATTCGCGCCCGCGTTCAGGGATGACGTCAGCTCGGCCGTCGCGTCGAGGTTCGACTACTTCATACCTTATCCGTTTTCGGCCGCGGATGGGAACGCGGTGGGCGCGGAACGCGTGTCGTACAGCGCGGACGCGGATTTCGCCGAAAACGACGGTACCAGCCGCATAGGATTCACCAGAAAGAAGGTCGCCGACGGCAAAGAGATCGGCCGCATAGAGGTGGTAGTGGAACGCGTGGGCTCCACCTTGAGGGCGTCCGGTAAAATACCCAGCCTCCACGTCCGTTATCTCGTCGAGGAAGCCCTGTGGAAAGTGCCCGGTATCTCAGACCTCGACCTGAGGGGACTCGTGATTGACCGCTCGTATCGCGTGAACAGGGGCGATTCCCTGTGGATAATCGCCAAGAAGGTCTACGGTCAGGGTTCTTCGTGGACGCTTCTCGCGAAAGCGAACGACCTTCGGGACCCGAACAAACTCAAGATAGGACAGGAACTGATTCTGCCGCTGGGCGACGAGATGATTCTGGAGGACTGAAAATAATGCCGGTTTCGGCCGGCGCGCGCGTCATCCCTGAACCGCTGGTCCGAAGATCATTTTCCTTCGGACTTTTGTTTTTTTATCTCCCCCGCGACCATGCCGGCCGCGATTTTTACGTATTCGCCGTAACTCATGTCGGACGCCCCGGCGATCATTATGTCGCATTTGCTGACCGGAACCAGAATTTTGACGGCGCGGGCCGCCCCGACCGCCAGCGCCATGGCGGGCGTTATCTCGCCGAGCATGGCGTTCGCGCAGAGGATTCCCACCGGGCCGATTATGATATCCGCGTCCGCGCACGCCACGATTATGGGGTTTTCCCCCGTGGCCCCTCTGTCCGCGCCTCCGTTCATCATGGCCGACGTGGCGGCGCTGTTGGTTCCGAGCGCTGTTATCTCTATCTCCGCGTGAGCGGCGCTTTTGACCGCCGAGATGAGATGTCTGCCCAGCGCGCCGCCCTGCCCGTCTATTACCGCTATCTTCATTGAACCGCGCCCTTTCATTCCGCGCTCTGAGTCGCCACTTCGTTGGACATTCCGAACGCCTTCGTAAATATTATCTCGCATTCCGAAAGAGTGTCCGGATCCACGCTCGCGGCCACGCTCCTCAAACTCATGAATTTCACCCCGTTTTCCCGCACCCTCAGCAAAAACTCGTATATCGGGGAGTACAGCTCAGGTTCGTTCAGCGCCGCCGCGTTCATCGGTAGCACGCTCAGCCCGCGCGGCAGGGTATCGGCAAGTTCGGCCATAAGTTCGCGGGCCGAGGACTCGTTTTTCTTCCTCAGGTTGATCTCGACCGGGGGCAGGGTCGCCGGCACCTGGGGCGTCGAAAACACTTTCCACGACAACTGGGGCAGGTACGGATAAAAACCGAACGTGTCGCTGCAATATTTGAAGCGCATGTCGTCCTGTATCCTGAGGCTCATGTAGTTGACCCGGCACCCCGGGGCGGCGAAACCGTTGGGGCGCGCGCCCGTCCTTCTCGCGAAATACTCGATGGCGCGTTTGATGTCCGCCTCCAGCGTCGTGTCCTTCATCCTGTCGAGGCGGCTCCGCCATTCCATCGGGTTCCAGCCGTATATGCCGCAATCCTGGCCGCGCCTGTACGCGTCGCGCAGTATCCCGGGCGCGCTCGCGACTATCTCCCGCCCCTCTCCCATAATCTTTGACAGGGGCGACCGCCCGCCCTCGCTGCCCATGCCGAAAAAGAAACTGGCTTCTATGCCCATTTCGTCGCATATGTCCAACAGGCGAGGCACTCCGTCCCTGTAGCCGCGCATCGTGTCGGCATATATCTTCAACGCGAGAATCCTCATCTCATGATGTACCGGTACTCCGCGTTCCGTCCGCGTTCAGACGGCTATCGCGCCATCGGTTCTCGGCTTGAGATAGACTTCCACTTTGGCCGGGGGAACGTTGAAAGGCACGAGACGCGTTCTCACCTTCCTGAACCCGTCCGGGATAAAGGGCATTTTCCCGACCAGCGCGTACGTGAATTGGACGAATATGCCGCCAAACGACAGCGTCCTCTCCACTTCGCGCATTATGGAAACGGATACCTCTCTCGGAAGCGAACGGAAAGGCAGGCTCGATATGATCGCGTTGACCCGCGTCCTCTCCGGCAGACACGCGCTGATTTCATCGGCCCCGCAGCAGCGAACGTCGACGTGAGGGAAACGCTCCAGGAGGCATTCCGCCAGAACGGGCGACTTTTCGATCACTATGAGCTTTTCGGCCGGTATACCGCGCTTCAGGAGCGCCTCAGTGACCGGCCCGGTGCCGGCGCCGAGTTCCACAAACACGCCGTTTTTTGTCATCCGGGGCGAGACGGCCCCGGCCATCGCTCCGGCCAGGGCGGACGAACTGGGGAACAGCGTCCCCATGCCCCTCGGGTTCTGCGTCAGCGCCCTCAATAACAGCACCTGCCGCGCGAGTCCTTTTTTCCTCCTGTCCACGAATCCGCGGTCCATACGGTCACCCCTTCAAAGCGCGAACCATGTTCGAGGCGAGAGTCTCGCACAGCGCGCAGTCGGACGCCTTCATGCCCGACTTTATCAGTATTTTCGGTTCGACGAGCGTCCAGCCGCCCCTGCTCCGTTCCACAAAAGCCGACATCTCGCGCAGCGACGCCTCGGCCCAGCTGAATGTGCCGCAGAGACCCGCGTATCTGCCCTTCATGCCCTTGTTCTCGAGATGCCGCAGCAGTCTCGCCATCGGCGGGAAAAGCTCCATGTTGTAAGTGCACGACGCCAATACGAGGCCGCGATGTTTCCATATATCCGTGGTCACCCGCGATATGTCGTCCCGCGCGACATCGTGCACGATGACGCGGGGAGAACCGTTTTCGGCGAGAGCGCGGGCTATGCGCTCCGCGGCGACGGCGGTGTTGCCGTACATCGTGCCGTATACCACCACGACGCCTTCGTCGGTCTCCTGGCGGCTCAGCCTCTCGTAAATATCGATGACGCGTCCGGGCTCGCTCCTCCACACGGGGCCGTGCGCCGGGCATATGATCCCGACGTCGAGCGTCCTCACCTTCGCCAGCGCCTTGAGAGCGGGAGCGGCGAACCTGCCGACGATGTTGACGTAGTAGCGCTCCATCTCCGCGACGGTTATATTCATATCAGCCTCGTCGTCGAATATGCCTCCGTCCGTCGCCCCGAAACCGCCGAAAATGTCGCTCGAAAACAGAATCCTGTCGGTGGCGTCGTAGGCCGCCATGCTCTCGGGCCAATGAACCATGGGCGTGAAGGCGAAAACGAATTTCCGCCCCCCCAGTTCGAGCGTCTCGCCGTCGCTCACCGTGACGACATTGCCGTTTATGCCAAAGAAATTTTCCATCATCTCGGCCGTCTTCGCGTTGCCTATCAGCTTGACGTCCGGGTAAACGCCGCGCAGGGCGCGCACGGAACCCGAGTGATCCGGCTCCATATGATTCACGATGACGAAATCGAGAGCGCGCCCCGCGAGGACCTCAGTTATCCTGTCGAGGAAGCCGCCTATGAAATGCTCTTTGACGGTGTCTATGAGGATATTTTTTTCTCCGGTCAACAGGTACGAATTATATGCGACGCCGTGCGGAAGCGGCCACATGCCCTCGAATTTGTCCGTGGTTCTGTCGTGCGCGCCGACCCAGAATACCGAGTCGGACACTGGAATTATTCCGTTGCCGTGCATATTTTTTTATTTTTCCCTTCTCGTTCCGTGACGGTCGCTGCCGTAGGTGCCGGATTCGCGCTGCTTTTGCGGCGTCGAAGTCAAATTTCTCTGCAGGTCTTCGAGGAGCAGTTTGCGTTTTTTCTCGACCTCGCTGTCCTCCATGCCCTCGCTCTTGTTCTCGAATCTGCCTTCTATCGTCAGTATCTCCACCAGCCGTTCGTCCTCGCCTATCTCTTTCGCCAGCTCGCGCGCGTTCAGTCTGGCTTTCGGGTGATCCCGAAGATACGCGCGGGCCTTTTCGTACACAATATCGAGAAGTTTACGGCACGCCGGACACACCGAGGCCGAGGACGTCCCGAAAATTTTTCCGCAAACGTTGCAAGTCGTCATCTCCATCAGCGGCGCCTCCTTCATTTTTGTTTTCAGGCAATAATTATATTATATGATAATTTACTCTGTTCCAAACGGATTTTTTTGGTATAAAGAGAAGAGAGGGTGAAGAAATTCCCCTTCCATTGTCGGCGGTTCGAATATATAATCTATTGGTGTGTGCGAGAGAGGGAGGGAGGAAAAACATGGAAACAACGATGATCGATCACGTAGGCATAGCGGTGAAGAGCATCGATGAGGCGCTTCCGTTCTGGGAGGGCGCGCTCGGCGTGAAATGTTCCGGCAGGGAAACAGTGGAAGAACAGAAAGTCACAACCGCTTTCCTGCCAATCAGGGAATCCGAGATAGAACTTCTGGAGGCAACCTCGCCGGACAGCCCCATAGCGGGCTTCATGGAAAAACGCGGCGAGGGGATACACCACCTCGCGATCAGGGTCGACAACCTCGAAAACGCCCTGGCCCATTTAAAGGAAAAGGGCGTCCGGCTCATCGACGAACATCCCCGCAAGGGCGCGGGCGGCGCGAGGATCGCGTTCATCCACCCCAAGGCCGCGGGCGGGATACTCCTCGAACTCTGCGAAAGATAGAACGGACGGTTCGCGGGAGACCGCGGCGGGTATTCCCAGAATCATAAAAACAAACGCAAACGAGCCCTTGGGCGAGAGCCTTTCAACAGGGGTCTTATGAAGGAGGATAAAAGAGGTATGGCGGATCGTACTATCGATCAACTCTGCGAAGATTTACTCGCACGCCGCGAGAAAGCGTCGCAGGGAGGCGGGGAGAAATCCACCGCCGCGCAGCGCGAAAAGGGCAAACTAACGGCCCGCGAGAGGATAGCGAAGATACTCGACCCGGGCAGCTTCGTCGAACTCGACGAGTTCGTGGAGCACAGATGCTCGAACTTCGGAATGGAAAAGACCGTCTTTCCGGGCGACGGCGTCGTGACGGGATACGGCACGGTGGATGGACGTACCGTATACATCTACAGTCAGGACTTCACCGTGATCGGCGGTTCCCTTGGCGAAGCGCACGCGAAGAAAATATGCAAGGTCATGGATCTCGCTGTGCAGAACGGCGCTCCAGTCGTAGGCATCAACGATTCGGGCGGCGCGCGCATTCAGGAAGCCGTCGACGCGCTTTCCGGCTACGGCAATATCTTCTTCCGCAACGTCAAAGCGTCGGGAGTGGTCCCGCAGCTCTCGGTGATAGCCGGGCCCTGCGCTGGGGGAGCGGTATACAGCCCCGCCCTCACCGATTTCGTGTACATGGTCGACAAGATAGGCGTGATGCACATCACCGGGCCGGCGGTTATCAAGGCCGTCACCGGCGAGGACGTCACCTCCGAGCAGATAGGCGGAGCGAGAGCCCATAATGAGACGTCGGGCGTCGCTCACTTCTACGCGGATAACGAGGATCAGTGTTACGAACAGATTCGCCGTACGCTGTCGTATCTTCCGGGCAACAACCTGGAGGAACCCCCCTTCAGGGAAACCGGCGACGACCCGTCGAGAGCCGACATCCTCCTGCGTTCCATAGTGCCGACCAACCCCAACAAGGGTTACGACGTGCGCGACGTCATAAAACGCGTCGTCGACGACGGAGATTTCTTCGAGGTACAGCCGCTCCACGCCCTCAACATGGTCACGGGTTTCGCCCGCGTCGGCGGATACGCGATAGGGATCATCGCGAACCAGGCCCTTTTCATGGCGGGATGCCTCGACATAGACGCCTCCTGTAAGGCGGCCCGCTTCATCCGCGTATGCGACGCCTTCAACGTCCCGATAGTGACTTTCGAGGACGTGCCCGGATATCTCCCCGGCCTCAAGCAGGAGATGGGCGGCATAATAAAACACGGCGCGAAAATGCTCTACGCGTACAGCGAGGCAACCGCGCCCAAGATAACGATAGTTCTGCGCAAGGCGTACGGCGGTTCTTACCTCGGCATGTGCAGCAAAGACCTGGGCGCCGACGCGGTGCTCGCGTGGCCGCAGGCTGAGATAGCGGTCATGGGCGCGGAGGGCGCGGCCAACATAATCTTCCGCAAGGAGATAAACGCGTCCGACGACAAAGAGGCAATGCGCGCCGAGAAGATAGAGGAGTACCGCGCCGCGTTCGCCAACCCCTACGTCGCCGCGTCCCGCGGATACGTGGACCGCGTCATTCTGCCCGAGGAGACGAGAGCGGCGCTGTATAAGGCGCTTGTGATGACCGCCGGCAAGAGCGATATTCGCCCGAGACGCAAACACGGCGTGATGCCGGGTTAAGGAGGAAAACAGATAAATGGGTAGCAGCATTGCAAGTAGATTTGTAAACTGGCAGGGCGGCGTATTGATGTCGATCATCGCTTTCAGCGTGGTTTTTCTCGTCACCGGCGGCCTCATGTTCATGATGATGGCGCTGAAGCTCATAGTGCAGGCCATAAATCCCGAAAAACCGGCGGCCGCGCCCGCGCCGGCGGAAAGCGCGAGATCGGCCCCGCAGCCGCCATCCATGGCCGCCGCGGTGCGGTACGAGCCCCCCGCATCCGGCGAGGACGAACTGGCGGCCATATTCGCGGCGGCAATCGCGGACATGAGCGGGCACGCCGCCGCCGTTCTGAGCTACGCGCCGGTTGAAATGGCGTTTCGGCGTCCTTCCATCTCCGCGTGGAGAATGACAGGAATACTATCGAACAGCCGCGGGCTTCGCGATTAGCGGCGCCGTAAATTCACCGAAGAATTAAAGACTCGACTGAGGAGGTTTTTTTTAAATGGCACGCAGTTACAGGATATCGGTAAACGGAAAATCATACGACGTGGTCGTTGAAGAACTCGGCGCCTCGGCGGCAGCTCCGGCGCCCGCGGCGGTTCAAGCGCCAATGCCGGCCCCGGTTCCCGTCTCAACGCCCGCGCCTGCCCCAACTCCCGTTCCGGCCGCCGGGGCGCCCCAGGCGCCGGTAGTCGGAGGAACCACCATCGGGGCCCCGATGCCGGGAAAGATATGGAAGCTCCATGTCCGCGAAGGGGACTCGATAGAGGAAGGACAGCTCGCCCTGGTGCTGGAAGCTATGAAGATGGAAAACGAGATATTCTCCCCGGCGTCCGGTACCGTGAAGCGGATCAACTGCAAAGAGGGAGATTCGGTAAATACGGGCGACGTTTTAATTGTCATAGGCTAGGCATGCTCGCGGGCATTCGCCAAAAGAGAGGATGATACTAATCCATGTTTGAACTATGGATAACAGCATTGAAGGGAATCTATGAAAATTCCGGGCTGATAGCCCTCAGCAGGGGAAATATTGTCATGCTTCTGGTGGCTTTCGCGTTTCTCTATCTCGCCATCAGAAGGGGTTTCGAACCGCTGCTGCTCGTTCCGATCGCTTTCGGCTGCCTCCTCGCCAACCTGCCGGGGACGGAGATACTGGCCGGCGGCCCGGCGAGCGGCATCATGGCGATGGACGCCGTGACGCAGAGCGAGGTGCCGAGCGGAGGGTTTCTGTACTTCGCCAGGAGCGGCATCACTCATGAACTCTTTCCCATCATCATATTCATGGGAATAGGGGCGCTCACCGATTTCGGGCCTCTCCTCGCGAACCCGATCACATTTCTGCTCGGCGCGTCCGCTCAGCTCGGCGTGTTCGTCGCCGTCACCGGCGCGATGTGGTGGGGATTCACCATCAAGGAAGCCGCGGGGATCGGGATAATCGGAGGCGCTGACGGGCCCACCGCGATATACCTCTGCAGCAAGCTCTCGCCGCATCTGCTCGGGGCCGTCGCGGTCGCGGCGTACAGTTATATGTCGCTGGTGCCGCTGATACAGCCTCCGGTCATTAAACTGCTGACCTCCAAGGCCGACCGCGCGATAAAGATGGACCAGCTCCGCCCCGTCTCCAAACTCGAACGCGTGCTGTTCCCGATACTCGCGACGATGGTCTGCGGGCTCGTTCTGCCGGCCTGCGCGGCCTTAGTCGGGCTGCTGATGTTCGGCAACCTGCTCCGCGAATCGGGATGCACCGAACGCCTCAGCCAGGCGGCGCAAAACGAGATACTGAACACGACGACGATTTTCCTCGGCCTCTCGGTCGGCTCCACGATGGGGGCGGAGACGTTCCTCCAGTGGACGACCATCAAGATAATCATACTCGGCCTCATCGCCTTCGGATTCAGCACAGTCGGCGGCCTGCTTCTCGGGCAGGTGTTCAAAATCGCCTCGCACGGCAAGATAAACCCGACGATCGGCTCGGCCGGCGTCTCGGCGGTTCCCATGGCGGCGCGCGTGGTGCAGAAGGTCGTTCAAAAGGAGAACCCGAGCAGCTTCCTCCTGATGCACGCGATGGGCCCGAACGTGGCCGGCGTAATCGGCACCGCCGTAGCGGCGGGAGCGATGCTGACGCTGCTGACGAAGTAAAGCTTTAACCCGTCGCCGACGTTTTGACGACAGTGATATTTGCCGCGCCCATCTGTTTTGGGCGCGTTTTTGCGTTTGATTTCGAGGATCGGTGGCCGCCGAAAAGACGGGATATGAGTCATTAAGGCCGTCGACCGTCATACAGGGCGAACTAATGCCCGCGGCGCTTTGAAATCAAACGGGCATACCTTCCGGCATTCGCGTCACACGTACAAATCCCGCTCTCCGGCCTTTATCCTTTCTATGCTGTCCTTCGTCAGTTCCCTCATGCGTTCGTTTTTGATCTTGGGGATGTTCCTCTCGATCAGCGCGTTCGCCTGATTTCGGAAGGCTTCGTCGCCGTAATCCATCATGTACTCGCTCAGCGTCATGAGAGCGTTGGGCAGACAGACGTTCTTGATGTTGCCCGATTTCGCGAGGGACATGAACCTGTCGCCGGTGCGGCCTTTGCGGTAACAGGCGGTGCAGAAGCTCGGCACCAGAGATTCGTCCAT
>JAISDQ010000036.1 GCA_031264605.1 Synergistaceae bacterium
AAAGCGGCGGCGCGTCAATGCTCCACGCCCCTGCCGAATCTTGCCGGACGGTCGCAGGCCTGACGCGTTTCGGGCTGCCCGTCTGGGCAAAAATCAGAAAAACTGAGCCGGGACGCCATCCGCTCTCCACCGAGGATTTCTGCGCGGCTCTCATAGAGTCCGGCGCGGACCTGGTTATCGCCCACGGGCGCACTCCGGCGCAAAGGTACGAAGGCGTCTCCGATAAAGGAACCGTGATATCGCTTGCGGCGAAATTTCCTGGTTTGATATCGGCGAGCGGAGATTATTACGCGCCCGGCGACGCCAAAGAGTATCTTGACGGCGGCTGTGTGTCCGTATTGGCCGCGAGGGGCGCGATGAAGGACGTTTTTTTGATCCCGAAAACGCTTTTCGCGCTCGGATTTCCGGCTGAAGAAAGGTATTTGAACATGGCCGTTCCCGACCAGATAAACTTGCTCGCCGAAACCGGGCGGGAGTCCGTAAACAGCGAGGGCGGGAAGATCGCCGTGATAATGGCGCGAAGACTTCTCTCGGGCATGCTGAAGGGCGTCAGAGGAGTCGCGCGATTGCGCGAGGAATGCGCTTCCTGTGGGGACTGGACGTCGCTTGAAAAGACCCTGGCCGCTTTCGCCGCGGCCGAATTATTCGCGGCCAGCGATATTGAAGCTTACGAGCAATTTTTGTAATCTGTTATCGAATGTTTTTACCGAAACGCCTTCTGTAACTGCATATCCCGCAAGGAGAGAATCCACAAAATCCAGGTTCTTCTCGGCGTAATAATCCAAACCCTTCAATACCGACATCCTATGCGGTAATACGCATCTTGTCGTCTCGAAAAGCGCCTTGAGAGCGTCACGAATTTCAATACGGTCAATACTATAAACGCCGGACAGTACATAGACGACCTCACAAAGAACTTCTATCGGTATTTCAATTACTTCGTTTTCGATAATTTCTTTGGCCCTGGCGGAAAAATTCTCATGGTCATTTAAAATGTATCTGAGAATAACATTCGCGTCAGCGAGCGGCGTCATATTTATCCCTTGCGGCGTTTTGCCAAGCGTCATACTCTTTCTCGGTTAAATCAGGTTTCGCGTACCGCGCCAAACAGCCGAAAGCGGATTTCACAGATTCTCTCTGATGTTCGGCAAAAGAATCCGCTCCCAGCGGCAGAATAAGCACTTCCACAATTTGATGTTCCAAAGATGCCGGCAAGTCGATAATGCCGGATAATTTTTCGCTGTCAATGATTTGGCGCACATAACTCACTAGTTTTCTCCTTCTCGCTGCGGCTATCTTAGCGACTAATAAAAAGATTATATCATCCTTACCGGACATGATCGTAAATAACGGCAAACGATGAAAATAGAAGCGAATCCATTTTCGCGGGTAAATCGGATAACTCTTGGATAGTTCTCTTGTTTTATGTTCCGATTGCCGTGTCGCATGGCGCGCGTTTCTGCTATACTTTTTGGGAAGATACCCACATGAAGGGTGGATTTGTCATGAGTTTCAAAGAGAACATGGAAAGACTCCAGGCCATTGTCGACGAGTTCGAGACGGACGTTCCCGACATGGAGACCTCGCTCGGGCTTTTCGAGGAGGGCGTCAAAATCATCAGGGAGTCCCGCGAATACCTCGAAAACGCGAAGAGAAGAGTCACCATGCTATCGGGCGACGGCATGATTGAGGAAGACGCCGAAGATGAGCGGGACTGACGCTCTGGCGTCTCTCCGCGGACAATATCTGCCCGCCATTGACGCTTCGCTCGCCACGCTCGGAGAAATTCGCGCGCGTTCGGGGGGGCGCATGCCCGCGCGGCTCGCCGAGGCCGTGACGTACTCGCTGACGGTTGGAGGCAAGAGGCTGAGGCCGATATTGTGCCTCGCGTCGGCCGAAAGGTTCGGCGTTTCGCCGGAAAAGGCGATGCCCATGGCCGCCGCTATCGAGTTCATACATACCGCCTCGCTGATACACGACGACCTGCCCTGCATGGACGACGACGACATGAGGCGGGGGAAGCCGACGAATCACAGGATGTTCGGTGAGTGCATGGCCGTTCTAGCCGGAGATTCGCTGATGATTTGGGCGTTTGGATACGCGCTCTCGGGGCTCGCCCGAAACGGAATACAGGCCGGGCGCGCGCTCGAAGCCGCGGCGTATCTGAGCGAGGCCTCGGGGCCGTTCGGCATGTGCGGGGGGCAGGTCTTGGACACCGATCCCCACGCGTTCGAGTCCGGGGAAAATTTCGTATATAAAATAGCCGAGAGAAAAACCGCCGACATGCTTCGCGCTTCCGCGGCCGTTGGGGCGATCCTTGGCGGCGCGGCCGAGGCCGAAATCAGGTCTGTCGAGGAATACGGCTCGCACCTGGGGCTGGCTTTTCAGATAGTGGACGACATTCTGGACGCGACCGGCACGCCGGAGGAACTGGGCAAGACTCCCCATAAGGACGAGAAGCAGGGAAAGACGACCTTCGTCTCCGTATTCGGCCTTAAAGCGGCGCGCAGGCTCGCTGAGGAGGAGTCAGCCATGGCCGCCCGGGCGGCGGCGTCCTTATGGGGCGAGCGCGACGAGCTGGCCGTGCTGGCGAGAGAGCTCGCGCTCAGGAGCGCCTGAAGGGAAAATCCGGGGAACCATGCGGCGCGCCCGATTCGAGAGATTGGACAAACTGCTGGTGACGCGCGGCCTGGCTTCGTCGAGGAGCGACGCCGCGGATATGATAGCCGGCGGACGCGTCGCGGTGGGCGGCATACGGCGCGAAAAACCGTCGGCGGCGTTTCACGCCGAATCGTCCATAGAAGTGACCGCCCTAGGGGAAAAACGGTACGTGGGACGCGGCGCCCGCAAACTGCTGAAGGCGCTCGACGAATGGAAAATAGACCCGAAGGGGCTCGACTGCGCCGATATCGGCGCTTCGACCGGAGGTTTCACTCAGGTGCTGCTGGACAGGGGCGCTTCGAGGGTGGCGGCCGTGGACGTGGGTTACGGTCAGCTTGCGTGGGAACTCAGGACCGACCCGAGGGTGAAGGTCATGGAGCGCAGCAACGCGAGATATCTCGACCCCGGCGATATCGGCTGGCTCTCGGCCATAGTGACTGTGGACGTCTCTTTCATATCCCTTAAAACCGTATTGCCGGCCGTCACCGAGTTGACGCTGGACGGCGGGGCGATCCTGGCGCTGGTAAAACCGCAGTTCGAAGTGGGACGCGAGAGGGTGGGAAAGGGCGTGGTACGCGATCCGGAACTTCACGCCGAAGTGCTGGAGGGCCTTGCCGAATACGTCCGGGCACTCCGCGCGCTGGAGTTGAGGGGAGCGACCTATTCCCCCATCAAGGGCGCGGAAGGCAATATAGAGTTCATCCTTTTTCTGGCGAAATCCGACGGAGAGACCGCAGGAGCGCACTGCGCCGATTTTGAAACGATAGTAAGGGAAGCGCACCGAAATTTGGGGTGAAAAAATGCGGATTGGCCTTTTCTTCAATCACGAACTCGAAGCGAGCGCGGAAGTGGCCGAAGCCGTCCGGTTCGCGGACTACGGCGGCAGGAACGCCGAGTTCGTCTTGGGCGACGCCGACGCCGATCACGGCGAAATCGACTTCGCCATATCCATAGGGGGCGACGGAACGTTCCTCCTCACCTCCAAGACCATAATGGGCAGAGGCGCGCCGCTTTACGGCGTCAACAGGGGGCGGCTGGGCTTTCTCGCCTCGGGCGACGCGAGGCGCGCCGCGCCTGATGTGGCCAAAATAATGAGCGGCGATTACGAGACTTTCCCGATCGTTCCGATAAAGGCCGTTATTTTGGGAGGGGACGGGACCGAAAGCTCGATGTGGGCGTTCAACGAAGTGATGATAGTGAAAAACCTCGTCTCCCGCCCTATAGCGCTCTCCACTTATATAGACGGCAAAAAACTCTACAGTTTCCTCTCGGACGGAATCATCGTCTCGACGCCCATCGGATCCACGGCGTACGCGCTGTCGGCGGGGGGGCCGATCATACATCCCGCCGTGAGCGGATCGGCGATAGTCCCGATATGCGCGCATTCTCTCTCGCTCCGGCCGATGCTGGTTCCGGCCTGGACACAAATCAAAATTAAACTCGACTCCCCTTCCGAGGGCGCCACTCTGTCGGGCGACAGCATGAACAACACTCTCCTTTCGCCCGGAGATACGGTCGAAATCACCTCCGACCCGGCAGGGCGCGTCGACGTCATAAGCCTCGAAGGCGGCTCGTATCCCGACGTGCTCAGGGATAAGCTGAACTTGTCATGATAGAGCGGCTGGAAGTGAGTGGAATGGGGGGCATAGAGAGAGCGGCTCTCGATTTCTCGGGAAATTTCATAGCCATTACGGGCGAGAGCGGCGCCGGGAAAAGCAGTCTCGTCCGCGCGTTCGAGTTCATCTCGGGGAAACGCGCGCAGGCGGCGTTCATCAACGCCGGCTTTGAAGAGACCGAGGTCGCCGTCCTTTGGGACGACACCGACGGCCAGATCGTGACAAGGCGCTCGCTGTCGCGCTCGGGCAAGGGGCGCTGCCGGATCGGGGACAACCTTGCGACAGCCGGAATGCTGGCGTCGCGCGCCGAGCGAAGGATCGGGATTCAGAGCCAGTTCGCCCAACTGAATCTGCTCGAAAGCGCCAAACAGCTTGAACTCGTGGATCAGTGCGGCGGACGCGAACTCGAGGACTGCGCCGAGCGTCTAAGGGAACTCTTTCCTCAGATGCTTGCCGCGGAAAAAGAGATATTCGAGATAAAGCGCCGCCGCGCCGAACTGGAGCGTAAGCTCGAAGGCGCTCCCGAGCGCGTCCGGCGCGTAAAATCGCTGGGGATAACGCCCGGCTGCGAGGCGGAATGGGAAAGGGAATTGGCTTCGCTTGAGCGCGCCGAGTCCGAGGCCGGAAAATACGATGACATCACCGCCCGCATGAACGGGAACGAAAACGGGCCGGGGCTTCTCGATCAGTTGGCTTCTTTCCTGCGGGAACTGTATTCGATAGCGCCTCGCGACCGCGCGGACGAATGGCGCGAGTTGGGCGAGAACGGGCTTTCGAAACTCCAGGAGCTTTTCGAGTCGTCGAGGCGCGAACTCGGCCTTATCAGCCGCGAGGAAATAGAAAAGGCGCTCGAAAGATGCGAGGCGAGGCTCGGGCTGGTTCGGAAATTGAAGCGCGAGACGGGCTCGCCCACGGCTGAGGCCTTGCTGGAATACGCCGCCGAGACGGAGGACGAGGCAAAATGGCTCCGCGAATCGGGCGCGGCGCTGGAGGAGCATATCTCCCTGTCGTCGCGGCAGCGCGCAGAAGTGGCGTCGTGCGCCAAAAACCTGAGACTCATGAGGACCAGCGCGGCGGCGGATTTCGGCGCGCGGGTGAACGGGCATCTGCGCGACCTGGGCATGGACGACGCGTTTTTCTCGGTAGCCGTGAACAGGTACGACAAGGTGCGGGCAAGCGGAGCGGAGGGCGTGACGTTTATGCTGAGCCAGAAATCCGGCGCGCCTAATCCGGTTGGGAAAGTGGCCTCCGGCGGGGAATTGAGCCGTATACTCATCGCTATACAGGCTTCCATCGAGCCGGAACTCCTTCCCGAATCGCTCGTTTTCGACGAGGTCGAGGCCGGACTTGGCGGCAGAACCGCGCTTCTGGCCGGAAAAAAACTGAGGGAGCTGTCCCGGGGGTGCAGGACTATCCTCATAACCCACGAAGCTACTATAGCCGCTATGGCCGATCAGCACTTCGTGGTGGAAAGGCGGAACGACCTCACCGAAGTGAGGGAAATCAGCGGAGAGGAACGCGTCGCGGAGATAGCGCGAATGCTGGCGGGATCTGAATCGAGGGAAGCCATGGAACACGCGCGCTCCCTGTTGGGACTGTGACGATTTGCGAGGCGAAAGGAGGCGAAAGAGATGGGCGATAAAAGGGGAACCCCTCTTTATATGTACCGTCATCTTATAGGCGGCCGTTTTTTGGTCAGTCAATGCAGGCTCGGCGTTATGACGTCGGAAGATATGGACGAGGCGGAGAAACTGCACGACAGGGTCACGCGCGGGCTCAGCCCCGAAATTTTTGTGCCGACCGGCCCGAGCGACCTGGAGCGCCTTGTCGGCGGCGAAGGTATTTCGGTCGGGGTGTGGAGCGGGGAAAAGCTGATATGCATGAGGGCCGTCGCGACGGACGCGCTGTGGGTGAACGATACGCTTGAGAAGATGAGCTTCCCGGCGGACGAGACGGGGCGTACGGTTTACACCGATCACTGTATCGTTGACAGGGAATTCAGGGGCAACAACGTCCAGTTTCTGACGCACTACGCGATAGAACACCGCATAGCCGACACGCACGACGTGTTTTTCACGACCGTCTCCCCGAAAAACACTTTCTCGCTCGCCAACATCCTGGGCTGCGGCTTCGTGGTGATGGGCCTGAAGGAGTTGTACGGAGGATACCTGCGCTACATCATGCGAAAAAAACTCGACCGCTGCATGCCGATATGGACACACGGGCATTTCGTCATACCCATCTCGGACATAAAAAAACAAAAAGAGGCGATAGCGGAGGGCATGGTCGGCTACAAGATGATCCGGAAAAACAGGGGGCACTCGATGCTTTACGCTCCGATGGCGGAGCATCCCCCGCGCGGGTATTGGAAAAATATGGCGGACGGAAAATAAAAAATACCGAGATTGACGTAGGCGGCTTTGCTGATAATATATATTTCGCGCACCGGCAGTATTCGCGCCCTTTGTATTTTCGCGGTATCCAATTAACGAACCATATTTCTGAGAGGAGTGCGGTTATAAATGGCAAACCGAAAACCGGAGGATATTCGTTCCATCGCTATTGTGGGCCACGGCGGCGCCGGCAAGACGTCGCTCACGGAGGCAATGCTGTTCGACAGCGGCGTCATCACCAGGATGGGCCGCGTGGAGGACAAAAACACAGTTTCGGATTTCGACCAGGAAGAACAGAAACGCTCCATTTCGATAAACAGTTCGCTTTGTTCGTTCGAATATAGAGGACATACGATGCATGTTCTGGATACCCCCGGTTTCGCCGATTTCGTCGGCGAGCAGCGCAGTTCCATGAGGGTCGCCGATTCCTGCCTGTTCGCGGTCAACGGCGGCTCGGGCGTGGAGGTCCAGACGCTGAAACTTTGGGAGTTCGCGGCGGATTTCAAAAGCGCGGCGATGTTTTACGTCAGCAGGCTCGACAAGGAAAACGCCTCTTTCGAAAAAGCCGTAGGCGACATTCAGGCGAGCATATCCAAGAACGCGCTGCCGATATATCTTCCGATCGGGGAGGAAGCGTCGTTCAAGGGAGTGGTGAACGTCCTCACCGGCAAATCGTACATATACAAGGGCGACGGCTCGAAGGATTTCACCGAGGGCGACGCGCCCGACGGCATGGCCGGCGCCGTTTCGGACGCCCGCGAAGCGCTGATCGAAAAAGTGGTCGAAGCGGACGACGAACTTATGATGCGATATCTCGACGGAGAGGATCTGCCCCTGGCCGATATCCTGGGCGCCGTGCGCAAGGCCGTCGCGTCCAGGATTCTTTTTCCGATAATTCCCGGATCATCGGCCGGCAATATCGGAGTTTTTCAGATAATGGATACGATGGCCGATTACCTGCCGTCCCCGCTGGATATGGCGCCGCGCAGCGCCGCGAGGGACGGCGGCGAGGTGGAGATAACGCCCGATATCGACTCTCCGTTCATGGCCTTATGTTTTAAAATCATGGTCGACCCGTATGTGGGCAAGCTCTCCTTCGTGCGCGCGTTCTCGGGGAAACTGACGAGCGACCAGACGATTTACAACGTCAACCGCGGCGAGGAGGAGCGAATCAGCTCTTTCAGGGTTCTGCGCGGCAAGGAAGGCGCCGAGGCAAAGGAGATAATCTCTGGCGACATAATAGCCATTCCCAAACTCGACAGCACTGTCGTCGGCGACACGCTGAGCGTGAAAGGGCAGACCGCCCTGTTTCCGCCGATACAGTTCCCGCGCCCGGTTTACAGCGTCGCCGTCACGCCGAAGAGCAGGGCGGACGAGGATAAACTCGGCAACGCCGTCCGTAAGATACTCGACGAGGACAAAACGCTCGATTTCGTAAAACATCCCGAGACCAGCGACTCCATTCTGTCCGGCATGGGCGACATGCACCTCGATATAGCGCTGTCCCGCATAAAGGACCGTTATAAGGTCGACCTCGAGACCAGCACGCCCAAGGTGCCCTACAGGGAGACGATCAAGAAGACCGCGAAGGCCCAGGGAAAATACAAGAAGCAGACGGGCGGCCGCGGACAGTACGGCGACGTGCATTTCGAGCTTTCCCCGCGCGAAAAGGGTTCGGGCGTGACGTTCGAGGATAAGGTGGTCGGAGGCGTGGTGCCGAAAAACTTCATACCGGCGGCGGAAAAAGGACTCAGGGAAGCGGCGGCCAAGGGCGTTGTCGCTCGGTATCCGGCCGTCGACTTCAACTGCGCGATATTCGACGGTTCGTACCACGACGTCGATTCGTCCGAAATGGCGTTCAAGATCGCGGCGTCGATGGCCTTCAAGAAGGCTTTCGTCGAAGCCGCGCCGATACTCATGGAACCGATAATGAACGTGGCGGTCACGGTGCCCGAGGATTACGTCGGCGACGTAATGGGCGATTTCAACGGCAGGCGCGGCAGGATAATGGGCGTCGACCCGGACGGCAAGATGCAGGTGGTAAAAGCGCAGTGTCCGCAAGCCGAGACTTTCCGGTACGCCATAATACTCCGCTCGATGACCAGCGGGCGCGGCAGTTTCACCATGGAATTCTCTCACTACGAGGAAGTTCCGGCCGAAATAGCGAAGAAGATAATCGAAGCCGCCGAGCGCGAGCGCAAGGAAGAGGAAGACTGAAAATAAACGCCGGCGCGGGGCCGCGGCTCCCGCGCCGCGTCATAAAGACCCTGCCACCGGCAAAAGCCGTCAACTGAAAAGGACAGCTCATTTATTGTCAATGCGGTTTATCTACGTAAAGTTACAATTACACGGACGCGTTTGGTTGTTATTATTGTTCAAAGAAGCGGTATATCGGGGGGTGGGCAGGTGCGGTTCAATCTGTCGGAGTATAACTGGCCGCTCATCATAATGATCGCGGCGGTCAGCGCCACAGTGTCGTATGTCGGCGACATGCTGGGCAAGAAGATCGGCAAAAAGCGGATATCTCTGCTCGGCCTGCGCCCAAGGTACACTTCCACGGTGATCACCGTTTTCACGGGAATCGCGGTGGCGCTTCTCACTTTGGTCGCGGCGGGATATTCGTCGGATTCCGTCAAAATGGCGATTTTCGGCCCCAACATAATGGCCCGTCAGATGACGGAGCTTACCAACGAAGTCCGCAGCCGCCAGAACGAACTCGACGACATGACTCTCGACCTGATTGCCGCCCAGAACGAGCTTTCGTCGGTAAAGAACGAAAAGCAGACGGTAGAAGCTGAAGTGGCCGCTCTGAGAGACGAGACGGAATCGCTGGAGTTGGGGCTTGCCGAGATGAAAAAGGGGCGCGTCATAGTATTCCAGGGCGAAATGCTGGCCCAGACGTCCATGGAGCCGGACGAAAACAGGTACGATCTCGACGGGGCCGTTCTAAGGCTCGTCGACCTGTCCGAGGATTATCTGAATAAGAAGATGCCCGATTTGTCGAGCGCCGTTCCGCCGAACGCCCTGACGGTAGTGGTCACCGATGAAATGCGTGAAACTGTCAAGGATGCCCTGAAAGATGCCGAAGGACGCCAGGCGCTGAGGCTCACCGCGCCGTCGAATATAGTCCTCGGTCAGCCGCTTGAGGGTATATTGAACGTGTTCGAAAGCAGACTGGTCTACAGAGCGGGCGAAATACTCATGCGGCAGCGCGTAGACGCGGTACTAAGCCAAGAGGATGGGAAGAAGATACTTGACGACATGTTGCAGAACATAAAAAGATCGGCAGTTTCGAAAAGAATTTTGCCGGATCCGTTTTTGGGAACGGTAGGCAATTTCGACCTCCTGGATATTTACGATACGCTGGATAAAATAGTCGTTTTCGGAGAGGCCATGAAAGCCGCCGAAGTCACGATAACGGCGGCGGCGGATATCTACACAGAGGGACCGGTCACGGTAAAAATTGAGGTCAGGCCGGATGAGGAAGCCCAGGGAGGAGAGTGACAGATGTTAATAGTCGGATGCCAGTCATGCGGGGAAGCTAAAATACTGGCCGGAACGCCGGACGGCGACGGCATAGCGAGGATAAACTGGACGTGTCCTCACTGCGGCGCGGGACAAGTGCTCCAACTGGAGGTATCTCCTTCGGCGCGCGCGGCTGACCTCCACAGCGTTCTCGGAGGCATGGCCCTGCGTGTGGGGAACAGAATTTCAGGAATTGACGGCGAATTGGAGGGTTTGGGCGCGAATGGTTTCGGAGACTGATACGGCCGATTCCAGGACGCCCGTGTTCGGCGATTATGTCTTTTACGACAGCCGCATGGCCGTTAAGGCCATAGAGCTTCAGGAGCTGTACCGTTTCACGCATTGGGGGCGCAGCCGTTCCCTCGGACAAATCGAACGGATGCTCGACGCCACGGACCTTTGTTTCTCCATAAGGCACGGGATCAAACTCGTGGCCTTCTGCAGGATGCTCACCGATTTCATCTTCAGGGCGTCGGTGTGGGACATCCTTGTGCATCCCGACCATCAGGGCCGCGGCGTCGGCTCCCGTTTGATGCGCTATGCGCTCTCTCATCCCGTAGTCTGCGATATCCCGGTGGTCACCAGCTTCGCGAGCGACCTGACTCCGTTTCTCGAACGCTGCGGTTTTGAGAACCGCGAGGGTTTGATGGTCTTACAGCGTGTTCCGATAGCTTATTCCTGACAAATAAAAACTTATATCCTAGGGTATTAATGGGATTTTTTTAACTTGTGCTATAATGACTGCCGTAAAGCAACCGTAATATTCATTATAATCACAGGAGGCGTGTTCGATGAGCAAAGAAAGATACCTTGTGACCTCGGAATCAGTTACGGAGGGACATCCTGACAAACTCGCGGACCAGATCTCCGATGGCGTCCTCGACGCCATACTGGAGAAGGAACCGATGGGCCGCGTGGCTTGCGAGACGCTGGTCAGCACGGGTCTCGTGGTCGTCACGGGCGAGATAACGACCGGAATTTACGTGGATATCCCCAAAATAGTGCGATCGACGATAAAAGACGTCGGCTACACCAGGGCCAAGTATGGATTCGACGGCGATACCTGCGCCGTCATCACCGCGATAGACGAACAGTCGCCCGATATCGCGCGGGGCGTTGACCGCGCGCTCGAACTGCGGGAGAGCGAGATGGGGGACGAGGATATCGACAGGATCGGCGCCGGCGATCAGGGCATGATGATAGGTTACGCCTGCGACGAAACCCCCGAGTTGATGCCGGCTCCGATAGCGCTGGCGCACAAACTGGCGCGCCGGCTGGCGAAGATTCGCAAGGATCTGGTGCTGCCCTATCTGCGCCCCGACGGCAAGACTCAGGTGACGTTGGAGTACGACGGGCTGAAACCTGTGCGGGTCGATACGGTGGTCGTCAGCACGCAGCATCATCCCGCGGTCGACGAGACTCAAATAGCGGCCGACGTGACCGAACAGGTCATCACTCCGGTGATACCCGAGGAATTGCTCGACGGGAAACCGAAGATACTGGTCAACCCGACGGGGCGTTTCGTACTTGGAGGCCCTCAGGCCGACTCCGGCCTCACCGGAAGAAAGATAATAGTAGATACTTACGGCGGCGTCGTTCCACACGGCGGCGGCGCTTTCTCGGGCAAGGACCCCACTAAGGTCGACCGCTCGGCGGCCTACATGGCGAGGTACGCGGCGAAGAACGTGATCGCGGCCGGGCTGGCGTCGAGGTGCCAGATACAGGTCGCTTACGCGATAGGAGTCGCCAATCCTGTTTCCATCATGACCGAGACTTACGGGACGGGCAAAATCCCGGATGCCCGGATAACCGAACTTATCCGCAAGCATTTTGACTTCCGTCCCGCCGCGATAATTCGCGATCTGGAGCTGCGCAGGCCGCAATACCGCAGGATAGCGGCCTATGGGCACATCGGCAGAACCGATCTTTCTCCCGCGCCCCGCTGGGAAGATACCGACCGGGCTTCGGCAATCAAAAAAGACGCGGAGAGCCTGGCATAAAGGAAGATATTTTTTCACTCGCTTTCAGGAGCCTGCGGCACGTGGTATGGCCTTCGAGCTGTCCGGTGTGCGGCAGGCTGGCGGTGAGAGTGTGCCCGGATTGCTTGAAATCGCTGTCCGGGCTTTTTTTCAGATTTTGCGCCGAGTGCGGGCATGACGCTCCGTGCGCCCTGCACCCCGACGGTTTGATCTGCCGCTCGATTTCGACCTACGGGGGCGTTAACAGAGACGTCGTCCACGCGATGAAATACTCCAACGGCAGGTCGATAGCATTAATGATGGGCGAGCTGATGGCGAAAACGTTGCCGCGTCCAGATGTGGATTTTTTGGTGCCAACGCCGTTGCACAACCATAGCGGGCGAGAGTATAATCAAGCCGCCCTCATTGCCGGCGGGGCTTCGCGCGTATGGAAAATTCCGGTCGAAAACTGCCTGCGGTGGGCCGCCGGCTCGCGGAATCAGGCTTCAAAGGGCGGCAGGGACGAACGCGAGCTCCCCGACGACGCCATGAAGTCGTCCGATAAAATCCGCGGCAGGCGCGTTTTGCTGGTCGATGATGTGTGTACGACCGGGAATACTCTTCTGGCGGCGAGGAAAGCGCTTTCGAGAGCGCGGGCTGAGACTGTCGGAGCCATGGTCTGGAGTCGGAGAATCTGATTTCGGAAGCCGCGATTCGGGTGGTGAGAGACGGGGTGCCTGTAGAGCTGGTAAAGTGCGGGATGTGCGGCAAAGCTACCGTCGTCGAGCAGGGCGGGCGGCATGTATGTCCTATGTGTCTGGATGAGGAGCACAGACTTTACGTCAGCGTGCGGACATTGATTCGCGATCACGAGGGAGACGGTCTCTCCATCAAGGACGTGGCCGAGATGCTGGAGGTCGACGAGAATAAAATCACGCACCTCGTCGACAACGGGTATTTTAGTCTGGCGCTGCGAGGACTGCGGCCATACGACCGATAATAATAAGGAACGCCCGGAGCCGGGCAGTATTGGTGTAAAGGTACCGAATTTGCGTCCGATAATAAGTGTAAAGATAGTTTTCCCCCTTTGGAAGAGGTGATTGTGGTGATAGAAAAGATCAATGAATTGACCGGAGTGGGTTCGGTAGGCGGCGTCAAAAAGCGCCGCGACGCGGGTTTCGGTTCCGAGGGAGAGACGTCCGCCGACGGGCTTGCGTTGAGCCCTTTCGCCAGGGAAATGGCTAAAATCTCGTTGGAGATGAGCAAAATTCCCGAAGTCAGGGAAGATCGCGTCAAAGATCTGAAACGTCAGGTGGAAGAGGGGGCATACGACCCGAATCTCAACGCTCTGGCTGGCCGGCTGATTTGGGCTGGCATCAACAGAATAGAGGATTGATGCCGAACAAGCCGTCTCTCCTCGCAGAAGCGCTAGTCAAGCAGGATGAGATACTCTCCGAACTGCTGTCCATAACGTTAAACCAGCGGGAGGCGCTCAAAGAGGGACGCCTTCCGTATTTGCAGGAACTCATGTCCGAGATGCGGCACACGTCGGTGAGAGCGCAGGCCATTGAGACCAAGCGGGGCAGATTGGCTGCCGAACTCGCTGGCGACCTCGGATGCGAGGCGGTGGTGTCCAAGATCGCGCAGGCGCTTCCTCCCGAAGATGCCGAGCCTTTGAAGGACGCCGCCGGTAAACTGATGTCGACGGTAGGGCGGCTGAAAATGGAAATGTCGATACTGTCCCGCCTGATGGACGAAGCGAAAAACCTCAACGAGATGCTGATCACCGAATGGAGAAAGATGAGTTCCAAAGCCGTCGGCCCAGGCGGCGGCGGTTTCGACGCCCGCATATAAAGCCCCCGTTGTAATATTTCGTATTATGGATATTTACTTGACTGACCTTCATACTAGTAGATCATTCTGTAAATAGCTAGCGTAATAATTAATAATGTGATATAAAACTCCCATCATATTATAAGGAGATGGGAATATGGCAATGATCAGGACAAGACCAGTAAAGTTAACCAACGAACAGAAAGAGAGGCTGATACGGCTCAGTAAGT
>JAISDQ010000111.1 GCA_031264605.1 Synergistaceae bacterium
AGACAATATCGTATTCAAGGTAGGGAATATCTCTCTACCTGCAGCCGCCGGCGCAAACGTAATTTCCCCGTTGAGCTTTTTCGGCGAAGAAGCAACTACTGATAATGTAGAAGTATTGAATCTTGTGCGTTTCATTATGTCGGCGGGGGAAGTTGGAGGGGACGGAAAGATCAAAATCGGCGCAAATCCTTTTGGCGGCAGAGAAGGAATATTCGACGATGATTTATGGAATACGCTTCTCAATGAGGGTGAAATAACAGTCAGCGAGAGCGAAGCAAAAGAACATCTTGAAGAAACTTTGCTTAAAGCGTATTCGGGAGACTACAGTGGAACGTGGAGCGGCACCGCCCACTACCCCGGTGAAAACCTTATTCAAACGAGTGGAACTTGGAAAATAGAAATCGCTGAAAACGCTCAAGTTGTCGGTAGTTACACAGGCACATTCGATGGAGAAACAATCGGCGGAAATGTAACCGGAGAGGTCGACCCAAATGGAAACACTGATTTGGGCGCGAATGGGCAAGCCGGAGGGATTGTTGTTTGGAGTGGGAAAATAGATTTGGCGAATGGGACAATGGCGGGAGATTATAGCGGGGATTATGAGAAAGGCACATTCGCCGGGAAAAAAATCAACTGAATCAACTTAACGAAAACGGCAACCGGAGGGGAGAAACGCAAAAACCTCTCCGGCTCGTTTTTAGGCGCGTGAAAAACGGTACTCAAAAAATCAGTCCCCTTTTCGACACCAACAGTAGTTATTTTTTGCACGCCTTTTGACACGTGGGAAAGATTTTTGCCGATGTTCGTGCGTTCTCACGCGATGCTTTTGCGTGGCCGAACGCCGAACAGTCCGGCTATTTGCGCGAAGCGGCGTCCTTCGTCTGCTGCGATTTTTGGGCCAGTTCCACGTAATACGGCATATTTTTTCTGCCCCAGTCGAACATGGCGTCAACGATGGGCAGGAGCGTGAAACCGTGCTCGGTCATGAGATATTCCACGCGCGGCGGGTTTTCGTCGTACACGATTCGCTCGATTACGCCGTCCTGCTCCAGTTCCCTGAGCTGTTTTGTGAGAATCCTGTTGCTGATGTTCCTGAAAAGCCTGGCGAGCTGCCCGTGACGGTGCGGCCCCTCGTGCCCCAGGTGCCACAGCATCACTATCTTCCATTTGCCGCTCATTATCGACAGCGTCAGTTCCTTTTCGCAGTTGAACTCACCGTTCAACAGGCGGCGTTTCAAATCTTCCCTGAGAGTGAGCATCATCCGAATCCCCCTCCATAAACGAAGATATCCGATGGATGGCGTTATTATACCTTCTTATCCGGTCAAGAGACAGGCGCGCGAAAAATGCCGCCCATCCGGCTTTGTTCTCACGGTTCGGCGGCGCCGTATCGCGGGCGATTGGATATATAATTACACGCGGCGGACGATCGCGCCGCCGGCGACAAATTATGACGGAAGACGGCCAAGAGGGGGACGACTGCCGTGGAATCGAGACGCAAGGAACTTATACAGCAATATAAGGAGCGGAAAATAACGGGCGGTATATATCTCATCAAAAACTCCCGGGGGGGGAAATCGGTCTTGGGCCTGACGACCGACATTCAGGGCAGCAGGAACAGGTTCGATTTTTCCAAAAAAACCGGCATGTGCACCGATAAGCGAATAGAAAACGACTGGAAACGCCTCGGCGCGGACGCGTACTCCTTCGACGTGCTGGAGGAAATATCGAAGAAAGAGACGCAGACCGACCGCGAATTCGAACGCGACCTCGCCGACTATAAGGAACTCTGGCGCGAGCATCTGTCGGGCAAAGGCGAGATCATCGCGTGACGCCGCGAGGTCACTCGGATAACAAACCCTCCATCTCGTCCAGAGTCGCCGCGAACATGTCCAGGGCGTCCCGCACGGGTTTCGGTTCGCTCATATCCACGCCGGCGCGTTTCAAAAGTTCGATCGGGTAATCGCTGCCGCCGCTCGACAGGAATTCGATATAGCGCTCGACGGCCGGAGCGCCTTCGGACGCGATTTTGCGCGCCAGCGCGGCCGCCGCCGAATATCCGGTCGCGTACTGGTAGACGTAAAACGGCGTGTAAAAGTGCGGGATGCGGGACCATTCGCGGCTGATTTTCTCGTCGATGAAAGTCTCCGGACCGAAATATTTTTTGTTTAAATCGAGCCACACGCGCCCCAGCTCCGCCGCCGTGGTGTCGCCGCCCTCCTGACGCCTTGCGTGAACCGAGCGCTCGAACGACGCGAACATCGTCTGCCTGTAAACCGTCGCGCGCACGCGTTCGAGACGCTGGTTGAGCAGATATATCCTCTTCGCCCGCTCGCCGGCGGTTCGAAGCAGATAGTCCAGCGCCAGTTCCTCGTTGGCTGTCGATGCCACCTCGGCGCAGAATATCGTGTAATCGGACGTGGGGTAAGGCTGGCGCGAACGGGAATAATACGAGTGCATCGAGTGGCCCATCTCGTGAACGAGCGTCATCACGTCGGACAACTCGCCGTTGTAGTTGAGCAGGATGTACGGATGAGTGCCGTAGGCTCCCCACGAGTACGCCCCGCCCCGTTTTCCCCTGTTGGCGTACACGTCTATCCAGCCGGCTTCGAGGCCTTCCGCGAAGCGCGACATGTAATCTTCCCCCAGAGGGCGCAGCGCCTCTATTGCCATCTCCTTCGCCGTATCCCACGGGATGTCCCTGTACGGGTTTTCCACGAGCGGGTTGTAGATGTCGTACATGTGAAGCTCATCGAGCCCCAGCGCTTTCTTTCTGAGCGCCATGTAACGGTGCAGCGCGTTCAGGTTCGCCTCCACGGTCGTTATGAGGTTGTTATAAACGGACGTCGGGATGTTGCCGGCGAACAGCGCGCATTCCAGGTCGGAACCGTATTTCCGGGCGTCGGAGAAGAAGCGCGACGCGGCGAGCATTCCGTTGAAGGTGGCTCCGATGGTGTTGCCGTATTTTCCGTAAGTGTCGTAGAGACCGTCGAAGGCGGCCTTGCGGACGCCGCGGTCGCGTGAGCTTACGTATTTCATGTAGCGCTCCTCGGTGAGTTCCGCGTCGTGCCCGTGCTCGTCGCGAATCACCGGAAACCTCATGTCGGCGTCGGTGAGCATCGAAAACGCGTCGTCCGGGGCTCGCGCCATATCCCCGGCCCGCGCCAGCAGTTCCTCCCCGGCGCGGGGGAGAATGTGCGCCCTGCTTCTCGAAATTTCCCTGAACGTGAACCGGTAATCGTCGAACTCCTCGCCCTCGATAAAAGCCGACATACGCTCCTCCGGAATCGCGATTATCTCCGGCGTCACGAAAGCGGACGCGCCGGCCAGCTCCACCGACAGGGAGCGCGCCAGCGCGAAGAGATTCTGATACCTGGGATCGGCCGTGTCCTCGTGATTTTTCATCCCGGCGTAAACGTATATTTTTTCGGCCGTCGAGGACAGTTCGTCGCGCAGTTTCAGGCATTCGAGAAGGTTCGAGGCGGATTCCCCAAGCGTGCCCGCCATCGCCGCAAGCCGCGGAAGCGACGCTTTTACGCGCTCAAAATCCCTCTCCCAGCCGTCTTCGGCGGCGTAAATGTCGGACAGCTTCCATTTGAATTCGTCGGGTATATCGCTTCTTGCCGGGACGCCGCCGCCCGGCCGGGGGTCGAATGACATGTTTGTTTCAGTCTCCTTTTCGCCCTGTCGCGCGAATTTCAGCGCGGCTCTAAAGATATATTCTGAACGCCTCGACGTTTTCGAGCGTGTGTTCGGAAAGTCCTGAGATGTTGGGCATCTCCCGCCAATCGCCTTTCACGCGGCAGATTACCCGCCCCGTATTTCTTTCGGGGAGTTCCGTATCCCCCGGCCTGACCCATTCCTTGAAGAACGGCGCCTGGCCCGCCAGGTCCTCGAAGTCCGTCCCCCGCAGAACTATATACTGGCTCATGTTGCGCGTTTTCTGCATTTCGCTGGAGTATGTGTGGTTCAGCGGCACTATCTGGAACCCCCCTATTTCGAATTTCGGGCAGGTCGAGATACATATGACGCCCGGATGATTGGCCCGCACAAAGCCCTGTCCCTGATAGAGCGAGCCCTCGAACCGGCCGGTGCCCGTCACGCCGCTCTCGACTACGGCAAACTGGTGATCGCCATCCGCGTCGTGATACCAAGCCTTGCCGCCTTTTACATTCTCTATCTCGAAATATTCTATCTCGCGTTCGGGGCGGTAGACGCGTATCTGCATGGCGGTAGCGTATTGAAAAAATTGCAGGTTGTTGAAAAGAACGGGAACCCCCACCTGATTCACTATGTAGACGGGACTGCCCACGAACGGCGCGAACTCGCCCCAGAGTCCCGTGCCGCCGACGCCTTCTATCACGAACGACGCGCCCATGCCGGTCGCGTTCGCGAACGTCTGCGCGGGGATGATGCTCATGGTGCGGCCCGTGCCGTCCTCGACCGATATCTGTATGTGATGGGCGTTCGCGGCGGTGGCTATCACCTGCCCGCCTATGCCATATTTGCTCGCCGTGAAACTGGGGTGCCGGCTCGCGGTCGGGACGGCCATGACGCGCCCCATGTCCCTGGAGCTTCCGTCCGGGAACAGCAGCCGCGCCACGGCGCCGGATTCCATCGGGATGTGGATTGTGTACATAAGCCTGGCGGGATCCTCATGTCTGTAAACGGCGCTCTCGGCTGAGACGGAAAAGCAGAAGGGCAGCGCGAAAAACATGGATAACAGCACAAATTCGAGACTACGCCGCACTGGATACGAGTTCACAAACTATCAACCGCCTTCACGATAAAAATACGGCAAACGCCGGTCATAATATTTTATACCTTTTTCGCGGATAGCCGACTATAATGTCTTTATCCTCAATTATAATTATCGCCGCGGCAATCGGGGACGCGCAATCGGCTTTTACTGTGATATCATTACGTCTGTAGGCCGGAGTGAATACATGGGTACGAAAGGCGGGCCATGGGCGGTATTTCGGAAAAACGCGTTTATCTGTCGCCTCCGCATCTCGGCGGAGAGGAAATCGAATACGTAAAAGAAGCCTTCGCGGCGAACTGGGTGGCGCCTCTGGGGCCTCACGTCGAGGCGTTCGAACGCGAATGCGCGTTGCACTCGGGGCGGACGGGCGCGCTCGCGTTGTCGTCCGGAACTGCCGCCGCCGCTCTTTCCGCGATTCTGGCCGGGATAAAACCCGGAGACTTATGTTTTTGCCCGTCGCTGACTTTCGTGGCGAGCCTCGCCCCCTTCGTCCAGTCGGGGGCCGTTCCGGTTCTGATAGACTCGGAACCCGAATCCTGGAACATATCCCCGAAGGCGCTGGAGGAAGCGCTGAGTGACGCGGAAAAAAACGGGCGCAAGCCGGGCGCCGTTATAGCGGTGAACCTGTACGGGCAGCCGTGCGACATGGACCGCATACTGCCGCTCTGCGAGCGGTACGGCGTCCCGGTTATAGAGGACGCCGCGGAGTCGCTCGGTTCATGTTACAGGGGACGCCCGAGCGGTTCGTTCGGCAAATTTTCGTTTTACTCGTTCAACGGCAATAAAATAATAACCACATCCGGCGGAGGCATGCTGCTCTCCGACGACGCCGAGGCGATAGAGCGCGCCCGGTTTCTGTCGGCGCAGGCGCGCGACCCCGCCCCTTGGTATCAGCATTCGGAACTGGGGTATAATTTCAGGATGAGCAACATTCTGGCGGGTATCGGGCGAGCGCAGTTGAAGCTGCTCCCGCTGAGGGTAAAGGAGAGACGGGCCGTGTTCCGGAGATATTACGAGGCGTTTTCGGAAACGCCGGGCGTTTCCTTCATGCCCGAACCGGGGTGGAGCCAAAGCAACCGGTGGCTCACCGCGATAATCGTCGATCCGGAAAAAACAGGGGTCGGCAGCATCGAAATAATGAAAGCTCTTGAAGCGGTAAACGTGGAATCCCGCCCGGTGTGGAAGCCTATGCACCTGCAGCCGGCCTTCGGGGGCGCGAAATATTACGGGCACGAGGGGCGCGACGTGTCGGGAGAACTTTTCGCGAAGGGATTGTGCCTGCCGTCGGGCTCGAACATGACCGACGACGATATATCGTTCGTGATCGGCGCGGTGAGGGATGTTCTGCCATGACGCCGTACAGGCTCGCCAAACGAACCTTCGACATCGCGCTGAGCCTCGCGGGGATCGTCTGCCTCTCGCCGCTCATTGTATGGGTGATGATTCGCGCGCGCCGCGAAATGGGAAAAAACGTGATCTTCCGGCAGGAGAGGGCGGGAGAGGGCGGCAAAACGTTCACGCTCTACAAATTCCGCTCGATGACGGACGAACGCGACGGGCGGGGAGAATTGAGGCCGGACGCGGAAAGGCTGCCGCCCTTCGGGAAATGGCTCCGCGCCGCAAGCCTCGACGAACTGCCGCAGCTCTGGAACGTCCTCAAGGGCGACATGAGCATGGTCGGCCCCAGGCCGCTTTTGCCCGAATACGTCCCCCTTTACGCCCCGTCGCAGAGAAAACGCCTCGACGCGCCTCCGGGAATAACGGGATGGGCGCAGGTAAACGGCAGGAACGCGATTTCATGGCCGGAAAAATTCGCGCTAGACGTCTGGTACGTGGAACACGCCTCGTTCGCCCTCGATTTGAAAATAATACTCATGACGATAAAAAAAACGCGCTCGCGCGAGGGAATATCGGCGCGGGGGGAGGCCACGGTGACGCGATTCACCGGGGAGAGATAGATGGAGACCCGAAATATCATATTGGACATAGCGCAATCCGTGCTTGGCGAGGGAATATCGGAAGACGCGTCGATGGGAACGTGCCCGGATTGGACTTCCATCAAGACGCTTCAAATCGTGATGGAACTCGACGAGGCCGGCGTTTCTATCCCGTTCGAAAAAATAGCGGAGATTCGCTCCGTGGCCGACATAATGAGGATCGCCGGATGCCGGGCGCGGTGATCGTCTACGGGGCCGGCGGGCTCGGGCGCGAGGTATTGCAGATAGTGAGGGCCATGCCGAACGCGCGCGTGCTGGGCTACGCCGACGACGGAGTTCCCCCGGGAACCGAGCGCAACGGGGCCCGCGTGCTCGGCGGGGCCGAATATCTCGACACTCTGGACGGGCCTTTCTCTGTTGTTATGGGCATATCGGATCCCAACGTCAAACGCGGTATTTTTGACAGGCTGAGCCGCAATCCCCTCGTGTCGTTTCCGAACGTCCTGCACCCGCGCGCTATGGTGAGCGAATACGCGTCGCTCGGGCGCGGCGTCGTAATAACTCAAAGTTGTATCGTCAGCGTGGACGCGTCGCTCGGCGTCGGGGTATTTTTGAACATGGGGGCGATCGTCGGGCACGACTCGACAATCGGGGATTTTTCCTCCGTGATGCCGCTCGCGGCCATCTCCGGAAACGTAAAGATAGGCGAGAGGTGCCTCATAGGGGCGCAAAGCGTGATACTTCAGGGAACCGCGGTCGGAGACGGCTGCACTGTCGGCATGGGGGCCGTCGTCATTCGCGATGTTCCGGACGGGACTACCGTGATGGGGAATCCGGCCGTCGCGAAATCTGGCCGCGAGGGTGCCATGACGCCATGCCCATAGCGCTCCTGTCCAACGTCACCGTAACGTCCCTCGCCATGAGGGTGAACGCCCTCACTAAAGAGGAAGTATACTGCCCTCACGGCTACAATACATGGCTGCAGGAGATTTCCGATCCCGATTCCAGGCTGTACTCGTCAGGGGCGGACGCGGTTTTCACGGTGCTTCACGGACGGTCGCTTCTGGGCGATATGCCTTCGGATGAGAATACGGCGCTGGACGCGCTGCTGGAAATGACGTCCACCTTGAGCGCCGCCTCGGAGCGCCACAGGGAGATGACGTTCATCGTCTCCGCCCTGGATATTCCCGACACCGCCATCCGGCCCCTCTGTTCCGCGTCGGTCCGCGCAAGGGCCGCCGCTTGCTGGAGACGGGCCTTGGAGGATATTCCGCTGCCCGTTCTCGACCTGTCCGAAATGGTCTCCAACATAGGCCGCCGCAATTTCTACAACGAGCGGGTCTGGTATATGGGCGCGATACCGTTCTCCAAAACCGGAGAGGAGGCCATAGCCTCCGAAATCGGGGCGATATGGAAAACCCTCCGAACCGCCCGCAAAAAATGTCTCGCGCTCGATCTCGACAACACTCTTTGGGGAGGCGTCATAGGAGAATTGGGGCTCGACGGGATACATCTCGACAAAACCGGCTCCGGTTCGCGGTTTTACGATTTTCAGAGAAAAATCCTCGAACTCAAACACAGCGGCGTGCTGTTGGCCGTCATTTCCAAGAACAACATGGTCGACGCCCTGAACGGCATCGACGGACATCCCGACATGGCCCTTCGGTCGAACGATTTCGCCGCCATCGTGGCGAACTGGAAGCCAAAATCCCAGAACCTGGAGTCCCTCGCCCAGTCCCTCAACATAGGGACCGACTCCTTCGTATTCATAGACGACAATCCGGTGGAACGCGAGATGATGCGCATGGCGCTGCCGGAAGTCGAGGTGCCGGACTTCCCGGAGGACTCCTCACAACTGGAGGCGTTCATGCTGGACGTCGCGCACCGATATTTTCTTCAGATAAAAGCCACCGATGAGGACGCTAACAAGACCGGGCAGTACGCGGCCGAAGCGACCCGCAGAAAGGCCAGGACGGCGTTTCACAGCCGTGACGATTATCTTCGTTCCCTGGAGATGAAGCTCACGGTGGAACGCGTCGGCGAAAAAAACGCGCTTCGCGCTTCTCAGCTCACGCGAAAGACGAACCAGTTCAACCTCACCTCGCGCCGCTATTCCGAGGGCGAAATGCACGCGATCGCCGCGTCGGACGAGTACATGGCGTACATCGGGGAACTGGCCGACAGGTACGGGGACTACGGGAAAGTCATACTTGCGATAATGCGCGTGTCGGGGGACGAAGCTGACGTCGATACGTTCCTGATGAGCTGCAGGGCCATGGAAAGGGAAGTGGAGACGGCTTTCATCAGGTCCGTCGAGGACGATCTGCTGAAAACGGGCGTGCGGCGCGTCACGGCGCGATACGCGCCAACCGAAAAAAACTACCCCGCCGCGCCTTTTCTCAAAAGGGCCGGATACGGCAAAATATCGGACGCGGCGGACGGAACGGCGTTTTACGCGGCGGACATACCGCTCGGCGCCGGACGGGACGGCATCGTGAAGGTCGAAATTCGGTGAAAACCGCGCCGAGACTGCTGATTGTGACGACGATAGCGGACACGATCAAGGCGTTCCTCGTTCCCTACGCCTGTTATTTTCGCGGCGTCGGGTGGAACGTCGACGCTATGGCGAGCGGCGTCGCCAAGTGCGGCGATTTATCGCTCCACTTCGGCAAACTTATCGACGCCGAGTGGAGCAGAAATCCTCTCGACGTCTCCGGGATGACCCTGCGCGCGATACGCGAGGCGGCGGGGAATTACGATATAATACACGTCCACACCCCGGTGGCGGCGTTCATGACCCGGTTCGCGCTGCGGCGTCATAAAAGCGCCGGACGCCCCGCCGTGGTCTACACGGCGCACGGCTTCCATTTCCATCGCGGAGGCCGCAGGAGGAGCAATTTCATATTCCGAAAACTGGAACAACTCGCCGGAAGATGGACCGACAAACTGGTCGTAATCAACCGGGAGGACTACGAGGCCGCCCTCGAGTTCCGCATCGTGCCCGAACGCGATTTGATACAGATGCCCGGGATCGGGCTCGACTTCTCGCGGTACGACGGCCCCAGCGTCCCGAAAGCCGACATAAAACAGATACGCGACCAACTCGGAATGAAGGGAGACGACGCGCTGTTCTCGATGCTGGCCGAGTTCAATCCGAACAAGCGTCACGCCGACGCGGTGAACGCGCTGGCCAAAATGGGACACGCGGGCGCGCATCTGGCGTTCGCGGGCGACGGTCCCGCGAAGGAGTCCATTCAACACCTGGCGAAATCTCTGGGCCTGGCCAAACGGGTGCACTTTCTGGGCAGACTGAAGGACGTCTGCCCGCTTCTCATGGCCTCGCGGGCAGTGCTGATACCGTCCGAAAGGGAGGGGCTCTCCCGAACCGGCATGGAGGCGGCGTGCCTGGGCGTCCCCATCATAGGCTCCGACGCCAGAGGCGTGAAGGACGTAGTGCTGCCGAACCGCGGCCTGCTGTTTCCCCTCGGCGATACGCTCGCGCTTCGCGACGCGATGCAGCAGATGATAGAAACCCCGTATCGGCGCACGGCCCCGGATCCCGAATGGCGCATCGAAAACCTGATACAGCTTCACCACGAACTGTACTCGTCCCTGCTTAACGGGGAAGAAACGGCGAATGAACGGCCGCGATAGAATCGCGGTCCTCCTCTACAGGCTCAGGTTCGGAGGCGCCGAGCGCGTCATGCTGACGGTATCGGAAGAGCTGGCGAGGCGCGGTTACGAAGTCGACCTTGTGACGTTCGACGCGAAAGGCGAGTTCGCTGAACAAGTTCCCGGGAATATCAGGCTGTATGACATGCGGTCTTTGGGCGTTGTCCGCGCCGCGTACAAAATATCGAAATACCTGGCGGCGCGCGCTCCTTCGGCAATTATCGCGAACGGCGACAGATGCGCGTTGGCGTCCTTCATGGCGCGCAAACTGCGCCCCCGCGGAAGCGTCAGGACAATAGCGGTCGTCCACCACGACCTCGCCGGCGTGCTCGGCCTGCGGGGCGTTTCCTTCAAGGACATGTTTCTCGCCTTTGGGAAAAAATTCCCGATGGCCCGCGTTTACAGACGGGTTGACGAAATCGCGGCGGTGTCGGAGGGCGCCGCGGCGA
The DNA here is from genome assembly GCA_031264605.1 of Synergistaceae bacterium. Classification (GTDB taxonomy): domain Bacteria; phylum Synergistota; class Synergistia; order Synergistales; family Synergistaceae; genus JAIRKI01. The sequence continues at coordinate 10,821 of JAISDQ010000111.1, forward strand.
GCGTCGTCAATTTTCTGGGGATTCCGAGGCGCATGGTATCCGTCATATACAATCCCGTCCCGGTTGAGGAGATAAGGGAAAAAGCGTCCCAGGCGGCCGAACACCCCTGGTTTGCCGGCGGCGGTATCCCCGTGATAATATCGTCCGGACGGCTCACGCCCCATAAAGATTTCGGGACGCTGCTCCGCGCTTTCGCCCTGCTCCGCCGGGAAACGCCCTCGCGGCTCGTCATCCTTGGAGAGGGGCCGGAAAGAGAAAAACTGGAGGCGCTCATCCGCTCGCTCGGGCTGGAAGACCGCGCCGCGCTGTTCGGTTTTGTGGAAAACCCGTACAAATATATCGCGAGAGCCGGACTTTTCGCGCTCTCCTCGATATGCGAAGGGCTTCCGACGGTCATAATGGAGGCGATGGCATTGGGAATCCCGGCGGTGTCGACGGATTGCCCCAGCGGGCCGGCGGAACTTCTCGCCCATCACCCAGAAAGGCTGGTTCCGGTGGGAGACCCGGATTCCCTGGCGGCGGTCATGAAAAAAGGACTCGAAATCGGGCGCGAGGAAAACGATTTGTCGCGATTCTCCGTCGCCAACTGCGCCGACAGATATATTTCACTGATATCGCGCCGCCGGTGAAAAACCTTACCGGGAAGCCGTAAGTTCCTCATTTTCTTCAGGGCAGTAGACTACTCCGATATTTCGGTCGCCGCTCATGTAAATCGAAAAATCGCCGCGGTAGAGGCGTACCGCGGGATGCGAACCTTGCTCGAACGGAGCACGGGCAAACCATTCCTCGTTGTATATGTTGCCCTTCTCGCCCTGAAAAACGGGCATATAGAGCACTTCGTCTGTCTCCAGGTCGGAGAAGAAGTGCGTTCCGTACGATAATTCGGGCATGTGCCCCGTCCTCGGTATTCCTACCTCTACTATGCAGGCTACGTTCATGATCTCGTCGTACATCACGGGAACGCCGAGATCCGGATTGCTCGAACCGACTCTCCCAGGCGCCACCAGGATATACTTCTCCGGCGACAGCGAGTCGTTCATCTCGCCCAGAGCCCTCGCCGCCGCCTGAAAATTACCGCACGCCGAATAGGTATCGGGGTCGACGAACACAAGATACTTTACCGATTCGCGCATGCCGTCGGTGATCATTCTGTCGGCCCGCAATATCGTCTCGCAATCCTTGAAATCCGGTTCAGACGACGAGTCATGGAAGTCCTTTATCCAGAGCGGACGGGCCTGCAGCAGTTCGAGCCTGTTTTCCAGAGGCTCGTAGGCAAACTCGATATCGGCGTAAGTGCCCATGTGTTCCTGCAAGATGGGCAGCAATCCCGACATTGTCCGGAAAAACGTCGCGTGGGTCTTGGGAAAGGATTCGAACGGCATGCAAACCTTTCCCTCGGCGGGAGAAAAGATGCTCATTCTGTCGAGAGGGATGA
>JAISDQ010000194.1 GCA_031264605.1 Synergistaceae bacterium
GGTTCCCACTCGCGTAGCGGGTCGAAATGAGCGACCTGACCTCTGGCGTGAACGCCGGCGTCCGTGCGTCCCGCGCCGGTTATCCGCGCTTTTTCGCCTATTTTCGAAAGAGCCGCCTCTACGGCGTCCTGCACGCCAACGCCTCCGGGCTGGGACTGCCATCCGGAAAACGCGGCGCCGTCGTATGATATCAGAAGAACCATTCTGGACATCGCGCAATGGCCTGTCAGATATATCTGTTCCAGACGGCCGAAAAGACCACGAACGCGACGGCGCAGGCCATGGCGGCGGTGTCGCGCGCGCTCCAAACGAGCGGGTTGAGCCTTGTCCTTGGGGCTCCCGGCACATAGCAGCGAGACTCCATCGCCGTGGCCAGGCTGTCGGCGCGGGTGAAAACCTGGATGAAAAGAGGCGCGAGGATAGGAATATAGGCGCGCGCGCGTTTGATCAGACCCCCGCTCTCGAAATCCGCGCCCCTCGATATCTGGGCTTTCATTATCCTCTCGGATTCGTCGAAAAGGGTCGGGATGAACCTCAGCGCTATGGTCATCATCATCGCTATCTCGGAGACCGGGAATTTAACGAGGGCGAGCGGCGACATGAGGCGCTCCGCGCCGCTCGCGAAATCCATAGGGCTCGTCGTCATCATCAGGACGGCCGCCGTCATCACGAGGCAGTATATGCGCAGGCTCATGCAGAACGCCAGATTGATTCCCTCCGAAGTGATTCGGAGCGGGCCGAGACGCGCGACTTCATGTCCCGGCGTCCAGAACAGATTCAGTATCGCGGTAAACGCGATGAGAAACAGTACGGGACGCCCCGAGCGAAGCAGTTTGGCGAACGGAATGCGGGAAGCCGCTGAGATGACGTAGAGACAAAAAACGGCGGGAACGAAATCCAGCGGTTTTTCGGCCGAGAAGGGGAGCACGAGCAATATAAACATACCCGTTATCCTGCATCTCGGGTCGAGAGAGTGGACGAAAGACTCACCGGGGATGAACTGACCTATGGAAAAGCCGTTTGAAAATTTCATCGCCCGCGGCGCGAACGCGCTTCCTCGAGCGCTTCGATTATTCCGCTCACACGGCTCGCGAGAGGCACGCGGACGCCCTTTTCCCTCAATCCCTGCGCGAAACGCACCGAAGGCGGCATCACAAGTCCTTTTACGGGACGCTCCGACAGGTATTCCGCGACGCGCTCCGGCGTGCCCGAGACCGCCAAAACGCCGCGTTCGAGCACCGCGATCCTGTCGCTCATCGACATGGCGATCTCCATGTCGTGCGTCACATGTATCACGGCCATTCCTTTCGAGCAGAGATCCTTGAACGTAGCGGTGAGCCCTCTTACGCCCGATGCGTCAAGTCCCGCCGTAGGCTCGTCGAGAACGAGGTAATCGGGTTTCATCGACAGCACGGAAGCTATCGCGGCGCGCCTTCTTTCGCCGCCGGAGAGACTGAACGGATTCGAGCCGAGCATCGACGGGGAAAGCCCGGCCGACGACGCGGCTTCGGCCACGCAAGCGTCGAGCGCTGCCCCGCCGACGCCCCAGTTGGAAGGGGCGAACGCTATCTCCTCGCGCACGGTCTCGGCAAAAAATTGAGACTCGGGGTATTGAAAGACGAGCCCGACCTTTCGCCGCGCGTCGCGCGCCTCGCGTGAACCTGGAGCGACCCGCGCTCCGTCGATCGAGACGGTTCCTGAGGACGGGGTGAGCAGAAGGTTGAGATGCTGGGCCAGCGTCGATTTTCCGCTTCCCGTATGACCGACCACGGATACCCATTCGCCGCGCTCGGCCTCCAGGGATATTCCGTCCAGAGCCGTAACGGCGGCGGGCGTCCCCTCGTTATAAATGTATTTGATATTTACGGCTTTTATAGACAAAGCGCCTCCAGCAGATCGTGCACTGCGGGTTTCGTCCCGGCCGGCACAAAACCTCCGTCCCTCAGTGAGCGCAGCAATTCCAATTCCTGCGGTATATCGAAGCCGAACCCGGCGCATTTTTCCTCCCAGAAAAAATCCGGCGAACCGTCCCACGCGACTTCCCCCGATCGCGCGACGACAATCCTGGAAGCGTGAGCGACTTCCTCCATCCGGTGAGTTATCTGAACTATCGTGATCCCCCGCGCGTTGAGTTCGCGCAGGCAATTCAGGAACGACGCCCTTCCTTCGGGATCGAGCATGGACGTCGATTCGTCCAGAATCAGGGCTTCAGGTTCCATCGCGAGCGCTCCGGCCAGCGCCAGGCGCTGTTTCTGTCCCCCAGAAAGGGAATACGACCCGCGCCGCCGCATTTCCGACAGCCCGGTCAATCGCAGGGCACGATCAACTCTGGCGCGTATCGTTTCCGATGGAAGGCCCAGATTCTCGGGCCCGAAAGCGACGTCCTCCTCCACGATGCTCGCCACTATCTGATCGTCGGGGTTTTGGAACACCAGCGCCACGTTCTGCCTTATCGCCGCCGCCAATTCGGGGTCGGACGTATCCATGCCCATAACGAAACAAGCGCCCCGCGTCGGTATCAGCAGGGCGTTCATCATCTTCGCGAGCGTGGATTTACCGGAACCGTTGATCCCAAGGAGCGCTACCCACTCGCCGGATGCCACGCTCAAATCCACATTCTTTACCGCTGGTGAAGAAGCGCCTTTATATGAAAATTCAGCCCCCTGGATGGAAAATATCGGGCCTTGTTCCACCTTTTTATTCCACGAGCTGTATAACCGCCATCGGAGACGCGTCCCCGACCCTGTTCCCCAGTTTTACTATTCTCGTGTATCCGCCGCTGCGGTTGGCGTAACGCGGCGCTATATCGCCGAACAGTGAAATAACGGCTTTCTTGTGCGGCATACGCGCTATCACGAGGCGTCTGTCGGCAAGCGTTCCCGATTTTGCTTTCGTGATAAGTTTCTCGGCCACGCGGCGCAGTTCTTTGGCGCGGGTGACGGTAGTGATTATATTCCCCTCGACGAACAGGCTGGCGGCCAAATTTCCGAGCATGGCCCGCCGATGCGAACCGTAACGCCCAAGGTGCCTCAGATTCATTCGATGATTCATTCGAGTTTACCCCTTTGCTTTTTTTTCAGTTACTTGTAAAAATGTTCCTCGTCGGTATCGTCGTCGTCGACTTCCCCGGAGAGCGTCAGATCGAATTTGGTCAGCTTCTCCTCTATTTCCCTCAAAGATATTTTGCCGAGGTTCCTTATCTTCAGAAGATCCCCCCGCGAGCGCGACACAAGTTCGCCTATGAAATGCACGCCGCCGCGCATCAGGCAGTTTTCGCTGCGCACCGAAAGTTCGAGGTCGCGGACCGGGCGCGAGTACGCGGGGTTGTCGCCGAGCTTCATGAAGTTCTTCGCGGCCCCGTCGGAAACCGGGATCTTCTCGATCTGTTTGAGGTCCGAACCTTTTATCTCCCCCAGAAGGTCGGGATCGTTCCGCGTCACGGCGAGAGCGATATTCAGAAAATACTCTTTCAGTATTATGGACGCCTGCCTCACCGCGTCCTCGGGGCTCACCACTCCGTTCGTCCACAGTTCGAGGCTCAGGCTGTCGTAGTCCGTCCTCTGCCCCATGCGTTTGTCCTGTACCTCGTATTTCACCCTCTTCGCCGGAGAAAAAATGGCGTCGACGAGCAGCGCGTCGACGGGCAGATACGTCGGCCTCTGTCTGTCGAGCGGAGCGTAACCGGTTCCTGACTCGACGTAAAAGTCCATGGAGAGCTTGGCCCCATCCGCGAGATGGCAAATTAACGCGTCCGGCGACGGGAACTCGACTTCGCTGTCGGGCTCTATATCCGCGACCGTCACTATTTTCGGGCCTTCGGCCTCGAGATGCAATATCCTGAATTCCGAAGAATACGAACGAACCGGCACGTGCTTTACGTTCATGAGGAGTTCGATAACGTCCTCCTTGACTCCGGGCACGGTCGAAAATTCGTGAAGAATACCGTCGACGCGTATTGCCGTGACCGCGGCTCCGGATATGGATGACAAAAGAACCCTTCTCAATGAATTCCCCAATGTAACGCCATAACCTCTTTCCAACGGCTCTATGACTATCCTGCCGTAGGAAGGAGTACGTTCTTCCATATTTATTTCATAGCGGGCGTGATCCAACGTTCCCCCCACCTTTCAAAGTCCAATCGTCAAACAAACCGGTCCCGTATAAAAGCTTTTCTTAAACGCGGCGTCTCTTGGGAGGCCTACAGCCGTTATGCGGTATCGGAGTCGCGTCCTGGATGACGTTGACCTGAAGACCGGCAGCCTGCAGCGAACGGATGGCGGATTCGCGGCCGGGGCCGGGGCCTCTCACTACCACGTCTATTTCGACCACTCCGTGATCCTGAGCCATCTTTGCCGCCTGCGCGGCGGACATTTGGGCCGCGTAAGGCGTCGATTTTCTCGTCCCCTTGAAGCCGACGTTTCCTCCGGAAGCCCACGACAAAGCGTTGCCCTGCTTGTCGGTAAGGGTGACTATTGTATTGTTGAATGTGGAGTAAATATGAGCCACGCCGTAAGATACGTGCTTCTTTTCCTTCTTTTTACCCCTGCGCTGCACTCTTTTTGCCACCTGATTATTCCTCCTCGTTCTGCAAAACGTACCTGTTACTTGGTAACTTTCTTCTTGCCGGCGACAGTGCGCTTCGGCCCTTTGCGCGTGCGCGCGTTCGTCTTGGTATGCTGCCCGCGCACCGGAAGCCCGAGCCGATGTCTCAGGCCGCGATAGCATCCGATATCCATGAGCCGCTTTATATTCATGCTGACTTCCCTGCGCAGGTCGCCCTCGACCTTGTAATTGTTCTCGAGTTCGGCGCGCAGTTTTTGCGCTTCGTCGTCGGTGAGGTTCTTGACCCTGGTGTCGGGGTTAATGCCCGTGGCGGCCAGAATTTTTTTCGCCGACGGCAAACCTATGCCGAAAATATAGGTGAGGCCGATTTCTATTCGTTTTTCCCGCGGCAGGTCCACTCCTGCGATACGTGCCATATTTCAATTACCTCCTCGCGCCTTGACGCTGTTTATGCCTCGGATTCCTGCTGCAAATGACGCGGACTACGCCGTGTCTTTTGATTATCCTGCAATATTCGCATATTGTCTTGACCGACGGCCGTACTTTCATCGTTTCATCAGACCTCCTATTTATATCTGTACACTATCCTGCCTCTTGTCAGATCGTAAGGGGTCAACTGTATCAAAACCCTGTCGCCTGGCAGGATGCGTATGAAATGCATCCTCATTTTGCCGGACACGTGGGCCAGAACCTTATGCCCGTTCTCCAGCTCGACCTTGAACATCGCGTTCGGCAGCGGTTCCACAACTTTGCCCTTTACCTCTATGACATCGTCTTTCGACATACGGACTGACCAACCTCCCTAAGGTACCAAGACGTGAAATCTCAGTTTTCAAGACGGGAAATGACTTCCGCGAGCCACCCGTCGTCGATTTTGCGCCCCCCTGCGAGGCGTTCCGCTACGTCGGAGGAAACGGCTCCCGCCGCCGTTACGTGCCGTGGATTTTTTCTTTTCGGCTTATCGGCGGAAACCCGTATTCCGTCGGCAATGAGGATTCTATCACGATTTTGCTCGCTGCAAATCCCGACAACGGCGAAAACCGAACCCGCGTGACGACCTCGCTTTACTATGACCAGACTGCCCAGGGGGAAATCGCGCTTTTCACTGCTCATTCCCATGGAGTCAGTATTTCCGCGCCCGCGTCCGTTATCAGCAGAGTATGCTCGAAGTGGGCCGCGTCCGATTTGTCGCTTGTGACTACAGTCCACCCGTTTTCGGTGGACTCGATCTTTTCGCCTCCGTTCATCACCATCGGTTCAATGCACAGCGTCATGCACGGTTTGAGCGTCATGCCTGAACGGGGGTGGCCGTAATTGGGAATCTGCGGTGCCTCGTGCATTTTGCGCCCTATGCCGTGACCGGAATATTCCCTCACCAGTCCGTGCCCGTTTCCCAAAACCCATTCCTCGATGGCGTGCCCTATATCTCCTATGGTGCGCCCGGCAACCGCTTCCTTTATGCCCCTATGCAGAGCCTCGAGAGTGACCCTGAGAAGCTCCGACCTTTTCGGGGATATCTCCCCCACTGGGTACGTACAGGCCGCGTCTCCGTTATATCCGTCGATTATGGCTCCCGCGTCGATGCTCACGATATCTCCCTCGTGAATGATCCTGTCGCGGCTGGGAACGCCGTGCACGACTTCCTCGTTTATCGAGACGCAGATCGGGCTGGGGAAAGGCGTCCTCACCCCGCGCATCCTGTAGCCCATGAAGGGCGATTTCGCCGACGAGCGGTCGAGGATTCTGTCCGCCTCGTCGCTCAAGGACATAGTGTCGATGCCGGCGCGGATATGTTCCCTCATGGCATTGTGAATATCCGCGACGACCTTCCCGGCGCGCCTCATTTTGGCCACTTCGTCAGGTTTTTTGAACGTGACCATTACAGCCCGGCCGATTCGAGGTACGATTTCACGGCGCCCGGTTTGTCGATAGCGTCAATCCTGCGCAGCAGTCCGGATTTTTCGTAATACTCGATAAGAGGCGCGGTATCCTTGTGATATACCGACAGCCTGCGCCTTATCACTTCTTCCCTGTCGTCATCGCGCTGCTCCACCGGCCCGCGGCAGACGTCGCAAACCCCGTCGGCCTCTGTAGGTTTTCCGGTGACGTGAAATATCTCGCCGCATGAGGAACATACCCTGCGCCCGCAGAGACGTTCCACCACCGTCTCGTCGGGCACTTCGAGCAGTATCGCGGCATCGATGGACACGGACATTTCTTTCATCAATTCGTCCAAAGCCTCGGCCTGCGCCACGGTTCTGGGAAATCCGTCGAGCATGAATCCGCCGGCGGGGCATTTCGCCAGCCGTTCGCGCATCATTTCGATTATCAGGCTGTCGGGCACGAGCGAACCGGAGTCCATGAACTCCTTCGCCTTGAGGCCGAGGGGCGAACCGGCGCGAACGTTCTCCCTCAATATATCGCCCGTCGAAATGTGATCGACGGGAAATCTCAATTTTACGGCGGCCGCCTGAGTCCCTTTGCCGGCGCCCGGAGGACCGATCAGTATTATTCTCATTTTCTTTTTTTCACAGCAGTCTGCCGCTCTTGCGCTGACGTTTCACGATTCCCTCGAAATGCCTCGCCAGGAGCTGGCTTTCTATCTGCTGAACAGTGTCGAGCGCGACTCCCACGACGATGATTATCGCGGTCCCGCCGAAAGCGAGCGTCTCAACCTTGATAACCTGCGAAATGAGGTTCGGGATGAGTTGAATCACCGAAAGCGCCAACGCTCCGCAGAGCGTGATCCTGTTCATCACTTTGACGATGTAATCGGCCGTCTGCCGTCCGGGCCGATACCCCGACACCGCTCCTCCGTGGTCTTTCATGTTGCCCGCCCATTCGCCGGGATTTATCGCGATTTCCTTGTAGAAGTACGAAAAAGCTATTATCAGAAGGACTTCAATGACCATGTAAACGGCGTGATCGGGAGAGAATACCTTCCTGAAAGCGTCGGCCACCGTCGAGCCCTCGAAAAAACTGGCGATAGTGTAAGGGAACAGGAGTACCGACGTCGCGAAAATTATGGGGATGACCCCGCCCGGGTTTATCGGAAGAGGTATGAAAGTGTTCCTGCCTTCGTACACCTTGTTCCCCACCTGGCGTTTCGCGTACTGCACGGGCAGCCTGCGTTTACCCTCCTGAAGGTAGATACATCCGACGATAACCGCCATTACGACGGCAACCGCCGCTATAACCGCGACGATGTTGAACTGCACGCTGATGACGCGCCCGGCCGTGTCGATCACGGTTCTGGGCAGCCGGGCGACTATACCGGCGTATATCAGCATGGAAGTCCCGTTGCCTATGCCATGGTCCGACATGACCTCGCCGAGCCACATGACCACGACAGCGCCGGTGGTGACCGTCGATACGGCCAGGAGCCACTCGAAATATCCGCCCGTAAAAACGTTGAGATTCCGAAGCCACGCGATCAAACCTACCGCCTGGACGAGAGCGAAAAATATCGTCGCTATGCGGGTATACTGAGTTATTTTCTTGCGTCCCTCGCCCTTCTCGTCCTTCTGCATTTTGGCGAGCGCCGGGAACGCTCCGGTAAGGAGCTGCATCACTATGCTCGAGTTGATGTAAGGCCCGACTCCCAAGGCGAATATCCCGAACCGGCTCAGCGCGCCGCCCGTGAGGAGGTTCAGGAAACCCAGCATCCCCTGCTCGCGGGAGGCGAAAAACCTGCTCATCTCGGCGGCGTTTATGCCCGGCGTCGGTATATACGCGCCGAGCCTGAATATGAATAGGGCGCCGATTACAAACAGTATCCGTCTTTTCAGGTCGGGAAGACGAAACGCGTCGCGGAACCCTTCTATCACGCTATATCACCTCTCGCTTTCCGCCCGTCGCCTCTATCTTGCTCGCGGCAGAGGCGCTGAAAGCGTGCGCTATTACGGTAAAACTCTTGGTCAGTTCCCCGTCCCCGAGTATCTTCACCGGAAATTTGCCGGAAATGAGTCCGTGATCCTTCAATTCTTCGACGGTTATGGTCATCCCGGCGTTGAATTTTCTTTCAAGTTCCTTCACGTTCACGGTCTCGAAATTGCGCGCGAAACGGAAATTGCTGAACCCCCTCTTGGGAATTCGTCTCGAAAGGGGCATCTGCCCTCCTTCGAAATACGGGGACACGCTTCTTCCGGCTCTCGCTTTTTGTCCTTTATGTCCTTTTCCGGCCGTTTTGCCGGTACCGCTGCCAACGCCCATTCCGAGGCGTTTCGATTTGCGGTTCGAACCCGGTGCCGGGGACAATTCATGAAGTTTCATGTCCATTCACCTTCCTACTCGCTCTGCGTACACTCGACCAGATGAATGACGCTGTTTATCATGCCGCGAACCTGCGGCGTATCGTCGTGCAGAACAGTTTCGCCCAGACGGTGGAGGCCGAGGGCTTTTATGGTCCGGGCTTGAATGTCGGGACGGCCGATCGCGCTCTTTTTCCAGGTTACCTTCAGTTTAGACATACGATGAATCCTCCTAAGCCGACGCGAGCGAATCGCGCCCGCGGAGCCTGCGTACTTCCTCGGCGGTTCTGAGCCCGCGAACGGCTTCGAAAGTGGCGTGCGCGACGTTTATGGGATTCGACGTGCGGCCGATGACTTTCGTGAGAACGTCCTTCACCCCGCCCAGCTCCATTATGGCCCTTACAACCGCTCCGGCTATGACGCCGGTTCCCGGCGCGGCCGGACGGATCAGCACTTCGGCCGCTCCGAACTTGCCTTGAATGGGGTGAGGAATGGTGTTGCCGTTTTTTTTGAGATCTATCATGTTTTTCTTGGCGTGGTCGATGCCCTTGCGAACCGCGTCGGAGATTTCACGGGCTTTGCCCATTCCGATGCCGACCTGTTCCACGCCGTCGCCAACCACCACGAGAACCGAAAAACGAAAGCGTTTCCCGCCCTTGACGACCTTGCTCACCCTGTTGATGGACACCACCCGCTCCGCGAGTTCCATGCCCCTTGCACTGTAATTTTTACTCTGAGGTTCTTTCTGGGTTGCCAAACTCTTCCCTCCCTAGAATTTAAGGCCGGCTTCGCGCGCAGCGTTGGCGAGCGCCTTCACGCGACCCTGAAAGATATGGCCGCCCCTGTCAAACACAACCGTCGTGATGCCTTTCGCCATCGCGCGTTCGGCGACTAGCCGTCCCACCGCCTTCGCCGCGTCCTGATCCGCCCCGTTTTTGAGCGAGTCCGAAAGCGACTTGTCGAGCGTGGAGGCCGAAGCGAGCGTATTTCCGGCTTCGTCGTCTATTACCTGCGCGTAAATATGTTTCAGACTGCGAAACACCGACAGCCTCGGGACGGACGGATTGCCGGCGACGCGCTTGCGCAGGCGGCGATGACGAAAAATCCGCATTTCGCTGCGGCTGCGACTTTTAATCATCTCAAATCACCTCGCGATTTATTTGCCGCCGGTCTTGCCGGCTTTGCGAATGACATATTCATCCGCGTAACGTATGCCCTTGCCCTTATAAGGCTCCGGCGGCCTGTATGCCCTGATGTCGGCGGCGGTCTGCCCCACGAGCTGTTTGTCGATGCCTCTCACGATTATCTTCGTGGGGCCGTCGACGGCAAGTTCTATGCCCTCCGGGGGGCTCACTTCCACGGGATGCGAAAAACCCAGCGCCAAAACGAGATTTTTGCCCTGCATCTGCGCTCTGTATCCCACGCCGATTATCTCGAGCACGCGCTCGAATCCCTGGGAAACGCCGATGACCATGTTGTTCAGGATAGCTCTCGTCATTCCGTGCGCGGCGCGGTCGCGTTTTTCGTCCGCGGCGCGGGAGACATGTATCTGTCCGTCCCCGATATCCACCGATATGAACGGCAGAACACCGAATTTCAAGGCTCCTTTGGCTCCCTTTATCATTACCTCTTTGTCCTCTATCTTAACGTCGACGCCTTTGGGCACCTGTATGGGCTTGCGTCCGATTCGAGACATATCTATACCTCCCTACCAGACATAGCACATAACTTCGCCGCCGAGTCCGCGTTTTCTCGCCTCCGCGTCCGTCATGAGCCCGCTCGACGTGGAAATGAGGGCTACACCCAGACCGCCCATCACTTTGGGCACGTCTTCGCTGTGTACGTAAATGCGGCGCCCCGGTTTGCTGATGCGCCGGATGCCCTGAATTACCTTCTCGCGCCCCAAGCCGTAATTCATGTATATCCTGAGGGTGGGCGCGGGAAGTTTGGGATCCGTTATCGTCTTATAATTCCGAATATACCCCTCGTCTTTGAGAATGCGGGCTATCTCGAGGCGGAGCCTGCTCATCGGCATATCGACCATCTCGTGACTGACCGTATTCGCGTTACGAATACGAGTGAGCATATCCGATACGGGATCTGTGACATGCATTCCCTTTCACTCCCTTCCCGCTCTACCAGCTCGACTTGACTACGCCGGGAATCTTTCCCTCGCGCGCCAGTCTTCTGAAGCAGCAGCGGCACATGTTGAACATCCGTATGTACCCGCGCGGACGGCCGCACAGCGGACAACGGTTATAACGCCTTACCTTGAACTTGGGCTCTCTCGCAGCCTTGTTTTCCAAACTCTTGCGCGCCATTTCAGATCCTCCCCTACCTTGTGAAAGGTATGCCCAGCTCCGACAAGAGAGCGTACGCTTCTTCGTCGGTCGCAGCGCTCGTGACAAAAGTTATGTTCATGCCGCGCTGGCGGATTACCTTGTCGTACTCTATCTCGGGGAAGAGAAGTTGTTCCCGCAGGCCGAGGTTGTAGTTCCCTCTCCCGTCGAAACTGCGTCTCGAAACCCCCTGAAAGTCCTTTATTCTCGGAAGCGCGGTGCTTATAAGCCGGTCGGCGAACTCCCACATCTTTGTCGACCTCAGCGTGACGCAGCAGGCGACCGGCATTCCCTCGCGGACTTTGAAACCCGCGACCGAACGCTTGGCCCTTTTCATCATCGGCCGCTGTCCGGTAATGAGTGACAATTCGTTAATCGACGCATCCATAAATTTCGTATCCGTCTTGGCTTCGTTTACCCCGATGTTCACCACAACCTTGACGAGATTGGGAATCTGCATCGGGCTCGAATAGGAGAAATGAGCCTTGAGACGCGGGGCCACCTCGTTTTTGTATTTTTCGAGGAGTCTTGGTGTCATCTTTCTCGTCTACCTCCTACGCCTTATCGACTATTTCGCCGCATTTTTTGCAGAGGCGAACTTTTTTCCCGCTATCGAGATAAGCCCTCGCGACCCGGGTCGGTTTGCCGCAGGTCGGACATACGAGCATGGCTTTCGCGGCGTTAACGGGAGCCTCCATTTTGACGAGGCCGCCGCGCGGATTTTTCTGCGTGGGACGCATGCTCTTCGTTATCATATTCACATTTTCCACGACAATAGTATCCTTCGAGACGTTGCGGCGAAGGATATTGCCCTCCTTGCCCTTGTCCTTCCCGGATATTATATATACGCGGTCGCCTTTGCGAAGTCTCATTTTAGACATAACGGAGACCGCCTCCTCAAACGACTTCCGGCGCGAGAGAGACTATTCGCATATATCTCTTCTCTCTCAGCTCGCGCGCCACAGGCCCGAAAATACGGGTTCCTCTGGGATCTCCGTTGTTATCTATGAGGACGGCCGCGTTATCGTCGAACCTGACGTAGGAGCCGTCTCTGCGGCGCACTTCTTTTTTGGTGCGCACGATTACGGCCTTTATAACGTCGCCCTTGCTGACGTTGCTGTTTGGAATCGCTTCCTTGACGGAAGCGACGATCACGTCGCCGACCGACCCCACCTTGCGGAACGATCCCCCTCTCACCTGAATGCAGAGGATCTTTTTCGCGCCGGAATTGTCCGCGACGTTGAGAACTGTGCGAAGCTGAATCATTCTACGACATCCTCCTCGCCGGCTTCAACTCCCAAAACAGGGGCGCGCTCGATTATCTGGGAAACTTTCCACCTCTTGTGACGGCTCAGGGGACGCGTTTCCTCGATTTGAATGCGGTCGCCGGGACGGCACTCGTTGTTTTCGTCGTGGGCCATATATTTCTTGACTCTCAAAACGGGTTTTCCGTACAAGGGATGCTTCGACATTCTGTCGATGCGGACCACTACGGTCTTGTCCATCTTGTCGCTCACTACTGTGCCCGTCCTGACTTTATGATGAGGAATTTTTTCCTCCATCGTCATTTACCCCCTTACTCCAGCCCGTTTTGCAGGGTTCTCCTTTTCCTGCAAAACAGTGAGAACCCTCGCGATTATACGTCGAACTTCCTTGATGCGGCTCGTGTTTCCGAGTTGCCCTATGGCGTTCTGAAATCTGAGGTTGAACAATTCTTCCTTGAACTGACGGTATTTTTCGTGCAGTTCCTCGACAGTGAGTTCGCGAAGTGCCTTGGGATCCATATTAAGCAGTCACTCCCTCTCTCGCGAGCATCTTGGTCTTTATCGGGAGCTTGAACGACGCCGTTCTGAAGGCGGCCGCCGCCACATCGCGCGGCACGCCCTCTATCTCGAACATCACGCGGCCTCTTTTCACGGCCGCCGTCCAAAACTCCACGTTCCCCTTCCCTTTGCCCATACGGGTATCCTGAGGTTTTTTGGTTGCCGGGCGGTCCGGGAATATTCGGATCCATATTTTGCCGCCCTTTTTCATCTTGCGGGATATGGCCACGCGGACGGCCTCTATCTGACGGGCGGTGATCCAGCCGTTTTCGAGAGCCTGCAGTCCGTACTCGCCGAAATCTATCTTCACCGCGCCCTTCGATATTCCGCGCAGCGGCGTGAGATGAGGCTTGCGGTATTTAACTCTCTTCGGAGACAGCATAATATCGCGTTACCTCCTTTCCTTCGCGGCTTGACCGTGTTCGGAATCGAGGACAAGAGGACGTTCCAGCATCTCGCCCTTGTATATCCACACTTTTACTCCGATAACCCCGTATATCGTCCGGGCTTCGGCGAAGCCGTAATTGATATCGGCCCTGAGCGTCGACAGCGGAAGCTGACCCTCCAGGTACCACTCGGTGCGGGCAATCTCGGCGCCGCCAAGGCGTCCCGCGCACTGTATCTTGATTCCTTTGGCCCCGCTCTTCATGGCCCTGAAAATGGCCTGTTTCATGGCCCGCCTGAAACTGATGCGGCGTTCCAACGCCGAGGCGACTCCCTCCGCCACGACCTGCGACTCGCTGTCCGGGCTTTTTATCTCCTGTATATTGATCATGATGCGACTGCCCGTCATGGTCTGAAGCTCGTCGCGAATATTCTGTATCTCGGCGCCTCCTTTGCCGATGACCACTCCCGGGCGCGCGGTGAACACCGTGAAACGCATGACGTTCCCTATGCGCTCTATCTCTATCCTGCTGATGCCGCCGTTGGCCCAACGTTTTTTCAGCCAATCGCGCAACTTGAGGTCCGCGTGCAGATTTTTGGCGTAATTTCTGCCGTTCGCGTACCAACGGGACTCCCAATCGTAAATAACTCCCAGACGGTAACCTACCGGGTGAACCTTTTGACCCACTGTTCGACCCTCCCCTATTTCTCCGCCACAGCGACTGTGATGTGGCTGGTGTGATGCCTGAACGGGTGCGCGCGTCCGTGTGACACCGGGCGGAAACGTCTCATATAGGCGCCCTGATCGGCGATCGCCGATACCACGAACAGCTTGTCCATGTCCAGTCCGAGATTGTGCTCGGCGTTAGCGAGAGCGCTTTTGAGCGTCTTTTCGATATAACGCGCGCTTCTGTTGGGCGTATACTTCAAAATCGAAAGCGCCTCGGAGGCCTTTTTACCTTTTATCAGCTCAAGCACCTGACGCGCCTTATCCGTTGATACGCGCACCTGCCAGGCCATTGCTTTGGCTTTTATGGAATCCATCCCATTCCCTCCTATTTACCGACCCTGGAGGAACGTTCCTGTCCCGCGTGCCCGCCGAATCTGCGCGTCGGTGCGAACTCCCCGAGTTTGTGCCCGATCATGTTATCGCTGACGTATACGGGAATATGAATCTTTCCGTTGTGTATCGCAATGGTGTGCCCTATCATCTCCGGCGTGATGCTCGAGTTCCTGGCCCAGGACTTGATCACTCTTTTTTTGCCGGATTCGTTCATGTCCTCGATGCGTTTCAGCAGTTTCGCATCGACATAAGGTCCCTTTTTCAGAGAACGAGCCATTCTATAACCTCCCCGATGCTATTTGCTGCGCCTGCGGACAATGAACTTGTCCGACGGCTTGCGTTTGCGTGTTCTGTAACCTTTTGCGGGCGTACCCCACGGCGAAACGGGATGTTTGTGGGATTTGCTGCGCCCCTCGCCGCCGCCCATGGGATGGTCGACCGGGTTCATCACCATTCCGCGGACTATCGGCCTTCTGCCGGTCCAACGCGTGCGCCCCGCCTTGCCGACGACTACGTTTTCGTGATCCTCGTTGCCGACCTGACCTATCGTGGCCGTGCATTCCAGCAAGATGAGCCTCAATTCGCTGGAAGGCATGCGGACGAACGCGTATTTGCCCTCTTTGGCCATTATCTGGGCCGACGTTCCGGCCGAGCGCACCGCCACGGCCCCGCGCCCCGGCTCTATCTCTATATTGTGGATGACCGTGCCGTCGGGAATGTATTTCAATTTCAGCGCGTTGCCCGGTTTGATGTCGGCTTCCGGCCCGGAGACGATTTCGTCACCGACCGACAGGCCCACGGGAGCCAGGATATAGCGTTTCTCACCGTCTTTGTACTGAACCAGCGCAATTCTCGCCGAACGGTTCGGGTCGTACTCGACGGCGGAAACGCGCCCGGGCACGCCTACCTTGTCGCGCTTGAAATCGATTATCCTGTATATCTTGCGCGCGCCGCCGCCGCGATGCCTCATCGTTATTCTGCCCGTGTTGTTGCGGCCCGCGGACGTATTGAGCGACTCGGTGAGGCTGCGCTCCGGAGTGCTCTTCGTTATCTCCGAAAAATCGGGGCTTGTCATGAACCGTCGGCCCGGCGTCGTGGGGCGATATTTTTTGATGCCCATTTAAGAGTCCCCCCTATAATCCGGCGCCATCGAAGAATTCGATGCGGGAGCCGGGCAGAAGAGTGACTATCGCCTTTTTCCAGGAACGGGTCTTACCCGCGAAGCGTCCTCTTCTCTTTGGTTTCGGATGTACGTTGATCGTATGAACGCTTGAGACTTTCACCTTGAAAACGTCCTCCACCGCATGGCGGATATCGATTTTGTTGGCCTCGCGCATTACCTCGAAAGAATACTTGTTCTGCGACATCATCCTGTTGCTTTTCTCGGTGATAATCGGGCGCACGATAATATCGTGGGAATTGGCGTTCATGCTCCGAACACCTCCTCCAGTTTGCGAACCGCCTCGGGCGTCGCTATCAGTTTGACGTGGTTCAGGATATCGTACACGTTTACGCTGTCGACGTGCAGCACGCGCGCTCCGGGAACATTGCCCGCGGATTTCGACACGGCCGTATTGCTCTCATGCAGCAGAAAAAGCGGTTTCTGGCCGACGTCGGCCGATTTCAGGAAGTTGACTATTTCCTTGGTCTTCGGGACGTCGAGGTTCAGGTTTCCGACCACTATCATGTTATTCTCCTGCACTTTGAGCGTGAGCGCGCTCTTGAGCGCGATTCTGCGCACTTTCTTGTTCACCTTCTGGTGATAATCGCGCGGGTGCGGCCCGTGGGCCACGCCTCCGCCCACCCAGACGGGAGAACTGTTGCTGCCCGCTCTCGCGCGTCCCGTATGCTTCTGCCTCCACGGTTTGCGCCCGCCGCCGCGGACGTCGCCGCGATCCTTGGTGTTGTGAGTTCCCACCCTCATGTTGGCGAGATGCGCCACAACGACCTGGTGCATGGCCGGAACGTGAATGGGAGAGTCGAATATATCCCCGGATACCTCGAAATCCCCGACAAACTCCCCTTTGAAATTGAATTCCTTGACTATCGGCATTTTCCCATCCTCCCTAAGATGTCTTGTAGATGAGGACGAGCCCGTCATTCGCTCCGGGAATCGAACCTTGAATGAGAATCAGGTTGTTTTCGGCGTCCACCGAAAATACCGTGAGCCCTTTGGTGGTGACTTGTTCGCCGCCCATACGGCCCGCCATTTTCTTGCCCTTGAATATGTGGCCGGGATAACTGTTCGCGGCGCTCGATCCAGGGTGTCTGTGGACTTTCGAGGCGCCGTGGCTGGCCGGGCCGCCGCTGAAATGGTGCCTTTTCATTCCTCCGGCGTATCCTTTGCCTTTGCTCACGCCGCGAACATCCACCTTTTCTCCGCCCGCGAACAATTCGACCGTCAGAACCTGCCCCACCGAATAGCCGGACGCGTCGCCGACGCGAAATTCGCGGAGCACTTTTTTGGGCTCCACGCCCTGGCGGCTGAAATAGCCCTTCCTTGGCTTATTCACGTGATGTGGCTTTTCGTCGATGAATCCAAGCTGCACAGCGGAATAACTGTTTTTTTCCGGGGTACGGACGGCGACGACCGGACAAGGTCCGGCTTCCACGACGGTAACCGGTACGGCCCGACCGTCGGGCGCGAAGACCTGCGTCATGCCCACCTTTTTCCCCAGAACACCAATGCTCATGCCGTTCACTCCTTTAGCGGATCAGGCCGAATGCTTACAGCTTGATCTGTATGTCGACCCCGGAAGGAAGGTTGAGCCGCATCAGCTCCTCCATGGTCTTCTGAGTGGGATCGATGATATCGATAAGTCTTTTATGGGTCCTGACCTCGTACTGCTCGCGCGCGTCCTTGTCCTTGTGAGGGGACTTGAGGATCGTGAGTTTTTTGTTCTCGGTGGGCAGTGGAATTGGCCCGAAGACCTTGGCTCCGGTACGCCCGGCCGTATCGGCTATCTGTACGGCGGAAGCGTCGAGAACCCTATGATCGAAGGCCTTCAGTTTTATTCGAATATTTTTCGCCACAGTCATCTCCTCCAGGACTTATCTATTCAATAATTTCGGTGACGACGCCGGCGCCGACCGTACGTCCGCCCTCGCGAACCGCGAACCGCAATCCCGGCTCCATCGCTATCGGCGATATCAGGTTCACCTCGAACGTGCTGTTGTCTCC
>JAISDQ010000220.1 GCA_031264605.1 Synergistaceae bacterium
GTCCCATCCGGCCATATCCTTTGTCCGGCGCGAGGCGAGCCCGGCGGAAACACCCGCTCTCTCACCGCCTTGACGGCTGGGCTATCGGAAGTCCGCCCGGTGACGGCGTTGTCGCCCTCGGCGAGGACGTAAACGTTGATTCCCGTCACACGGCCCGCCGTGTCCGTTTCCCGCACGAAGCGAATGGCTTTTATGCCCTCCACCCTGTAGACCAATCTTTCATTGGCGCCGGCTATATCCGCTGAGGCGGCGTACGGCAGCGGGCTTCCGGGGCCTGTGGCGGGATCGAGCGAATCGCCGTTTACCTCGTACAGACAGAACGTTCCATTGTCGTCCACGTAAGCCAACCCCGCCTTCACAAGGAACATATCGTGGTATGCCCTGATCACGTTTCGGGACAGAACGTCGTCATCGCTCGCGACATGCGGTTGTTTGCCGGAAACGCTGAGTCTTGTATGATCAGTCCCGCTGCCGTAGTAGCCCGTCGCCATTTCGGGGTGCATCGATATTCCGGGGAACGTGACGTAAGAGCGCACCGAATTCGTTCCCGCGGCGGCGAATTGTATGCCGTCGCCTCCCCCGACAGGAGCGTTTCCGCTCAGGGGGATTTCTACGCCCCCGACATCCCCCGTCCCTGCCTCGACGCCGAAGTCTACGATGTCCCCGCTGCTCAAGTTTTTCACGCCCGAATATACGGAATACACGATCCTCAGGGCGTCGCCCCTGTTTTCGGACGCGTGGAAGCGCGGCGACGAAAAACTGTCGTGCGAGATGACCTCTATCGGACCATTGTGCCATGTTTGCATCGGCGCGCCGCCGACGCCTGTACCTGAGCCAATCGGCGCGAAATAATAGTCGAAGTTATCCGGGGGTATCCCAAGCCCGGCGTTAAGGATGGGCGTCTGAAGGATGTTGAACACGTCCTGCGCGCGGCGCCGCGCTATCGACTGGTCGTCCGTCATCTCGAAGTTCGTGACGAACCCCCCCATCAGGGAACCTACCACGCCGACCAGCACGCCCATTATGAGCACGACCACCAGCATCTCAGTCAGCGAGAACCCGCGCCGCCTCGCGGTCTTGTATTTTATTTCCAAATCGGTTCACCCCTTTACGAGCGATATTACACCATAGTACCCTTTACGAAATATTAAAGTATCATTTGGCTCAAAGTATACAGCTATTTTGTCCTATTTGCAATAGGCCCAAAGTCCTATAGCTCTTGACAATTTCAGATTTTTTCCCCCCTGAAAAAGAAACGGAGCATCTCGTCCATCTGGTCGAAATCTATCAGGAAGGAATCATGTCCGTTATCGCTCTCTATCTCCTCATAATCCGATCTCGCTCCGGCTTTCCCAGCCAGTCGCGCTATCTCCATCACCTGCCAGCTCGGAAACAGGATGTCGCTCGATATTCCGACGGAAAGCACGCCCTTGCCCCTGAGTCCGCCGAACGCTTCTTCCAGGCTTCCGCGGCCCGCCGCCGCGTCGTGCAGGTCCATGGCCCTCGTGGTGTATATGTAGCAGTTGGCGTCGAACCGGGCGACGAGAGCGCTGCCGTGGTGAGCCAGATACTCCTCCACTTTGAACTTCGAGCCCCACTCGTGCGCGTTGTCGCCCGACATGCCGCGCATCCAGCGGCCGGCGAAATTCTGCTCGCTCCTGTAGGTGATCATCGCGAGCATACGGGCGGTCGAAAGGCCTTTGGCGGGGCCAACGCCGGGATAATAGTCCCCGCCGTTCCAATCGGGATCGGACGTTATCGCCTGCCGCTGCACCTCGTTGTACGCTATCGCCTGGGGATAGAGACGGGCCGGAGCGGCTATCACGCCGCACGCGCCCACGTCGTCGGGAAATTCGAGGGCGTATTCGAGCGATATCATTCCGCCGAGCGATCCTCCCATGACCATGGCTATTTTCCCTATGCCGAGGGCTTTGAGGGCTTCGTGCTGCGCTTTCGCCGCGTCGCGCGGGGTTATGACGGGGAACCGCATCGCCCACGGCGTTCCGGTCTCGGGGTTTATGTTCATCGGACAAGTGCTGCCGTAGGGGCTGCAAAGGTTGTTGACGCATATCACGCAGAGCCTGTTTGTGTCGAGCGCCCGTCCCGGGCCTATCAGAGGGTTCATCCACGCGCCCGGCAGGCCCGGCACGTCCGGCCCGGCCAGATGGTGCGAGTTGGTCAGCGAGTGACATACCAATATAACGTTTGAGCCGTCGTCCTTGGGTGTTCCGTAGACGGCGTACGCCTGTTCCACGTTTGGAAGAATCTTCCCCGAGACGAGTTCCAGCTCTCCCGTGGCAACCCTGCCTATCGTCTCAAATTCACCGTTCAACCGCATCGCGCCCCTCGCGTCAAAAAGCCGCGCGATAAATTTGGAGGATGTCCTCGCGCCCGAGTTTCCGGAGCACGCCTATCGGGGCGTGGGCCGTCCTGTCCGCCAATTCCGGCAGGTCCTCCTCCGGCACTCCGATATCGCGCAGGCGCGTGGGAGCGCCAAGCGACTTAAAAAACTCCCTCATCGCGCAAATGCCCTCGCGAGACGCTTCCTCGTCGGACGGCGACGCGACGCCCAGCACTCTGCGGGCGAAACGGGCGAATGCCGGCTCGTTTTCGGCGCGCACATATTCCATCCAGGAAGGCATGATGATCGAGAGGGATTGGCCGTGAACCGTATCGTACTTCGCCGACAGCGTGTGACCCATAGCGTGGGAGGCGAAATCTCCCTTGCCGGCGTGTCCCGCCCATGTGGTTCCGTTCAGCGCGTTGACCGACGCCCACGCCAATTGCGCCCTCACGTCGTAATCGCGCGGATTGCCCACCGCGGCGGGTATCAGGTTCATGAGAGAACGGACGAGGCCCTCGGCGTACTCCATCAGGAGTTCCACGCCGGGCGTCCCGTCGAAATACGTCTCCATGACATGGCATATGGCGTCTATTCCGCCGTCCGCCGTCTGTCTGGCCGATACGGAGAACTGCGCCGAGGGATCGAGAAAAGTCGCCCTCGGGAAAAGGGAGCCGTCGGTTAGCCCGGTCTTCACGCCGAGGGCTTCGTTCGTCACCACCGACGTGCAGTTCATCTCGGAAGCCGTAGCGGAAAGCGTGGCCACGGCGAAAAACGGCATCACGCGGGC
>JAISDQ010000226.1 GCA_031264605.1 Synergistaceae bacterium
AATTTATACTCCGAAATGAAGTGCGGCTCAAGCCTGATGCCATGATCCCGTTCGAGTATGTCCGACAACTCCGTGGTGCGCGTTATCCCTTTTCGCAGCATTTCGTCGAGGAGTTCACGAGTCCGTTCGTCAAGATACATATACAGTCCCCCTTCGGTTAATTCTAAAATAGCCTTGTTTTTTTGTTTCCACTGAATTGATCCACCAGAATTATTGTCTGGGAACACGCCTGGGATTCCGAGGAAACCAGCCCTTTTCAACCCTTTTGGTTTGGTGTCTGAGTTCCAGGATAGACCAGAGGCAGGTACACCCAAGGACGCCGAGAGCGGACGATAGGATCGTCTGGCTTACGAAACAGGACAGGACGAGCGTCAGAATCCCGGCGATCAGGAACAACGGCCATATTTTCTCCGTAAAATAATACTCAGCCTTGATCACTATGGGATGGAAGACGCCTATGACTCCAAACGCTATTACGCCGATTATCAATCCTTCGATTCGCATACCGTATCTTCGTCTCCTATTTCCCACAATAGTCAGCGGGAGCGTTGCCGGTCACCGCTTCTCGCTCTTTGCCAGAATGCAAATAACTTCAAAGCGTAATGGGTTATAAAAACATAGATGCCCATTATGGCCAGATTGCCGGTGAAAAACAGGATCATCGGGCGTTCCGGGTTCCAGTAATCGAATGAATAACCAAGAAACAGCTTCGATCCCATATCTCTGTCGTATGAAGCGTATGCGCCATAGACGACGGTCATAACGGCGATCATGCGCAGGATCGCCGTCCTCGCATGGTTTGTTTCCCTGATCCGCGTCATTTTTCGGATGGCGTTCATGACCATTTCCCAATGAAGCCCGACATGAACGCCGATTAAAGGCAAGCCCCAATAAGCGGCGGCTGTATGTATCTGCCGCAGCGCCATGTCTCCCGGCAAACGCAAAAACGCAAGCACTGTGCGGGATTGCAATAAACCCGTCGCTATAAGCGCCGTCATGGTAAACGCAAGCATTATATTGACGGCGCTCATCACAGCGCGGCGCGGAGTATATGCGCCTTTGAAAATATTTTTATACCATCTCCAGTTGATTGCGTTGTGCGCGATAAATAACGCTATTACCGAAACACCGATCCATTCATGGGCAGCGTCCCCTGTTATGCGATAAGCGTAAGCGCATAACAAAAGAACGGTCATGGCAACGTCGATGATAAGCCTCGCCGCCAGTTGCCGGTTCATGGCCTTCTGTTATTCAGCCAATCCCAAATATAGAATTGGCCGTATGAACCGGCTATTGTTAATGGCAATTAAAAACATTTTTACTGAATCATCCCAAGGCCGCGAAGCCAGGAAGTTACGTTCTTATTCGGCACTGTCACTCTGGGATTATCTGTCGGATTGGAGTCAAAGGCGCTGACATCGATCCCGTCGCCGACAACTGCCTTTGGACACAGCTTTTTTATATCGTCGAGGCTGCGCCCGAAACGACTTCCGCCGTGGGTGACGAGGGGATATATCGTCTTCCCCGAAAAATCGTAGGATTCAAGGAAGGTAAAAACGCCCATTGGCAGGGTTCCCCACCAGTTCGGATAGCACAGGAATACAGTTCCGTACTGCGCCATGTCCGGGACGCTTCCCGAAAGAGCGGGGCGGGCGTTGCTCTCCTGCTCCTTTTTGGCGACCTCAGTACATGCGTTGTAGGTGTCGGGATAGGCCGTTACGGTTTTTATCTCGAACAAATCCGCGCCGGTTCCCTCAGCGATTTGCCCGGCGAGCGCCTTGGCGTTCCCGCTCCACGAAAAATACGCTACGAGAATTTTCTGTGTTGCCGCTTGTGCTTCCATTTTGCCCCCCAGACACAATAGCATCAACGCTAAAGCTAGAATCTTTTTCATTTGCCTGCCTCCTGTTGTATTCGCTTTGTTTTTGGTTCGTGACGCGGTTGAGCATCTCAGTTGTTAAAAATTTATGTTTACTCCTCCCTCCTTGTTTTCAAAAACCCGCCATTTCCATAACCAGTGACTTCGACATCCACGCTTCGCTCTTATAGCGCCATAGCGCGAAGAACACCGTAATGACCCATGTCAGGCAGGTCGCCGCCCAGATACCCCAAATGCCGATAAAGGCAACGCGCGTCAGGAACAGCGCCAGGCCGACACGCCCGACAATTTCCACTACGCCGTTTACCATCGAATACAGGGAATCTCCCGCTCCGTTGAGCAAATTCCTGAACACCCTGCTCATGCCCATCGCGAAAAAGAAGACGCTCGTTATCCGTATACCTGTCGCGGACAATGAAACAATGCCGGAGTCGTCCACGAATATGCCCATGATAACATCACCGGCAGTCCAGAAAACGAGGAGCAGAACCAATGAGAAAAGCGCGGAAGCCCACGCCGCAACCCGCAAGCCCTGTTTGACGCGTTCAATCCGACCGGCTCCTATATTTTGCCCGGTATATGTGACAAAAGCGTTGGCAAGCCCTGCGAAAGGCTGTTCAATCAGCGTTTCAATCCGGCTGGTGGCGGTAAACGCGCCGATGACACTCGCGCCGAAACCGTTGATTATCCATTGCAGGACGCTGCCCGAAAGAAAAATCAGGGAGTATTGAAAGCCTGACGGAACGCCGATTTTGAGTATCTGTCCGATTAAACGCCCGTCAGGTTTTGAATACCATAACGCTCTTTTGAAATAATCAAATCTCATGAACGCGTATCCGAGACAGCAAACCGCCGCGATCAACTGTGACAGGACGGTCGCGAGCGCCGCGCCAAAAACGCCCATTTTCAGCGGGCCGACGAACAGAAGATCAAGCCCTACGTTCAGAAGATTAGCGGCGATCATAAAAAATAAAGGCGTTTTTGAGTCCCCAAAAGCCCTCAGAGCGGAAAAAGCGGAGTGATACACGGTGACTATCACCAAACCGCCTCCGACGATGACTTGCATGTACGTCGCCGCGTCTCCGATCAGTTCTTCCGGCGTATTCAGCAGGCGCAGGAGCGGATGCGTGAGAGACAGCGCGGCGGCGGTCATGAAAACCGCTATGGCAACGCAGACGTAAAATCCGTTTATAATGGCCGCCGCCGTCTTTTCCTCGTCTTTCGCGCCAAAGTATTGAGAGACGACCACGCTAAGACCGATTGTAGAACCCCAGCACATCGCCATAAATGTGTTCGTCAGCGCGATTGTAGCGCCGACAGCGGAAAAAGCGTTCGCCCCGACCCACCGGCCCACGATAATATTATCCACGACGCTGTAACCCTGCTGGAACAAATTCGCGATCACGAGCGGGAACGCGAATCTGAGAATAAGCGAGGCGGGTCTGCCTTGCGTCATGTCTGTTGAATTAGCGTTCATCCGAGATGATCCTTATCTTTTTTAACAATGATACTCTCCCTGTGTGTGATTCCTGATCATGCCCAGTTGATACGAATTCATTACCATTCCCGCCCTTGAAAATTTATTTTTACCAGACATTTATCAGTAATCCTGCCTTGGGGCGAACAATAAACAGTGAACCGGCTACTACCGGATAAAATTCGTGAAAACATGTTTTTCACGTTCTGGCATCGCAATTCCCGCCTTTTCCCCGGCTGCTTTGCATCGGAGGAAATATGCCATGTTCCTTGCCAGAACGCGCATGGTCTCCAATCCCTCCAAGTCTTGTTCCACTTCTTCCGGTGAATTGCCATGCACCATATTCCAATAGACGGACGATATGATCGGCATTTCCTGGATGGCGAAGTATTTATTCATCTGGTCGAATGTGGACGTCGTTCCGGCGCGCCTTGCTGAAATCACCGCGGCGGCGGGCTTCAAACGAAAGGTTTGACTGCCGCTGCCGAGGAGATCGGAAAAGAAAACTCTATCCATGAAGGATATCATTGCCCCGCTTGCGGAAGCATAGTGTACGGGACTGCCGAAGACGTAGCCGTCCGCGCCTTTCGCGATTTCGCGAAAGGCGTTCACCTGATCGTCAAACACACATTTCCCGATTTCCGCGCAACGAGAACAGGCGATACACCCCGAGATAGGATGATTGCCGATCCAAAAAATTTCAGCGTTCAGGTTTTCTCCCTGCAACGTGTCCAAAATTTCGCGCAGGGCCCGGTTAGTGCAGCCGTACTGATTGGGACTGCCGTTTACCAATAATATTTTCATCTTACCATCCTCAGATTCTTCAACCATTCTGAAACGTCATCCTGAGCGTTTTTCACCCCAGAGCCATAAATTGCGATGCCTTCGAGAATTGTGGATTTAGGGCATAGTTGCGTAATATCGCTTACACTTCGCCCTAAAACGCTTTTTCCGCGAGAACAGATAATCCATATCGTTTTGC
>JAISDQ010000276.1 GCA_031264605.1 Synergistaceae bacterium
CGAAGCGTCAATTTTTCATAGCTCGCGGTGGTCGAAGATTATGACCAATTAGGCTATAATACGTTCGGTTTTCAAACTGACGCGTTTTTAGCGAATCAATATCTATCGGTACAGATCAATACAATATAAGGGGGCAGCATTGATGGCAGGAAAGAAGTATGTCTACGATTTCAACGAGGGTGACGCCAGCATGAAGTCGCTTCTCGGAGGCAAGGGCGCCAATCTGGCTCAGATGAGCAAGATCGGGCTTCCGGTGCCGCCGGGCTTCATCATAACGACCGACGCCTGCAAGGCTTATTGGACGCAGGGACAGGGCTTGATCGACGAGATATGGCCGGACGTTCTGTCGGCTGTGAAACGCGTTGAACAGGCCGCGGGAAAGAAACTGGGTTCCCTCGACAACCCGCTGCTCGTCTCGGTGCGTTCCGGAGCGCCGGTATCCATGCCCGGAATGATGGACACGATACTGAACCTGGGGCTGAACGACCAGACCGTCGAAGCTCTCGCCAAAGTTTCGGGCGACGCGCGTTTCGCGTACGACAGCTACCGCAGGTTCATCCAGATGTTCTCCGGCGTGGTGCTCGAAGTGAGCGCCGGAAAAGACGAGGAAGACCCGTTCGAGGAAAAACTGTCGGCTCTGCGCAAATCCCTGGGCGTCGAATTCGACCATCAGATACCGGCCGACTCCCTCAAGCAATTGATAACCGATTACAAGGCAATCGTAAAGAACGCCGGGCATGAATTCCCCTCCGAGCCCGAAAAACAACTGAGGCTCTCCATCGAGGCGGTGTTCCGCAGTTGGAACACGCCGCGCGCGAATACCTACCGCGAACTCAACAACATCTCCGCCGATCTCGGCACCGCCGTCAACATAGTGACCATGGCGTTCGGCAACCTGGGAAGCGACTGCGGGACGGGCGTGTGCTTCACCCGCGACGGCTCCACCGGAGAGAACAAGCTGTACGGCGAATACCTCATGAACGCGCAGGGCGAGGACGTGGTGGCTGGTATCAGGACGCCCTCCCCGATAGCCGAACTCGAAAACGTCATGCCCGACGTATACAAGGAATTCTTCCGCATAGCCAAACTGCTCGAAAATCATTATAAGGACATGCAGGACATCGAGTTCACCGTGGAACGCGGCAAACTCTACATCCTCCAGACCCGCGACGGCAAACGCACCGCGGCGGCGGCCGTCAAAATAGCCATGGACCTCTACCGCGAGGGCTTGATCGACGCGCGCACGGCAATCTCCCGCGTTTCGCCCGATCAGGTCGAACAGCTTCTGCATCCTCAGATAGACCCGAAGGCCAAATACAAGGCGCTCGCCAAGGGGCTTCCCGCGTCGCCAGGAGCCGCGGTGGGCGAAGTGGTGTTCGACGCCGACGACGCCGCCGAAAAAGGCAAGACGAATCCCGTCATACTGGTGCGTCCCGAGACCACTCCAGACGATATACACGGACTTTTCGCGGCCAAGGGCGTTCTGACCAGCCACGGCGGCATGACCAGCCACGCGGCGGTCGTGGCGAGAGGCATGGGCAGGCCTTGCGTCTCCGGGGCCGAGTCGGTCAAGATCGACCTCAAGGCCGGCAAATTCATGGTGGGCGACGTCACGGTAAAACGGGGCGACTTCATATCGCTCGACGGCACGAAAGGCGAGGTAATAGTGGGCAAAGTGCCGCTCATCGAGCCCACTTTCTCCGACGACTTCAACGCTCTGCTCGATATGGGCGACAAGGAGTCGAAACTCCAGGTCTGGGCTAACGCCGACACGCCGGAGGACGCGCGGCGGGCTTTCGAGTTCGGCGCTAAGGGCGTGGGGCTTTGCCGCACCGAGCACATGTTCATGGCGGCCGACCGTCTGCCCTCCATGCAGAAGATGGTTATCGCCTCCACCAGAGAAGCCCGGATTTCCGCGCTCGCCAGCCTCGAACCGATGCAAAAGTCCGACTTCGTCGGAATATTCGAGGCAATGAGCGGATACCCGGTCATAATCCGCCTGCTCGACCCGCCGCTGCACGAATTCCTCCCCAAGATACCCGATTTGGAGAAGGAACTGGCCCAAGTAGGAGCGAGCAGCGACCGCGGCAAAGAGATAAGCGTCGAAATGGCGCGCGCCGCCGAACTGCACGAGTTCAACCCGATGCTCGGTTTCCGCGGCTGCCGTCTCGGCATCGTGTATCCCGAAATTTTCGAGATGCAGATAAGGGCCATCATCTCGGCCGCCTGCGAAGTTTCCCGCAAGGGCCTGCCGGTCAAGCCGGAGATAATGATGCCGCTCGTCGGCATCAAGGAAGAGATGAGACGGCTCGAAAAGATGGCGCACGAGATCGCCGCCGAAGTCATGAAATCCGAGGGCGTCAAGGTCGACTACAAAGTAGGCACGATGATAGAAGTGCCGCGCGCCGCGATGATAGCGGACGAAGTGGCGGCTTACGCCGAATTTTTCAGCTTCGGCACCAACGACCTCACGCAGACGACCTTCGGATACTCGCGCGACGACGCCGAGAACAAGTTCCTCGGTTTCTACGTGGAGGACAAGGTCGTCGATAACAACCCGTTCCATGTCCTCGACAGGGAAGGCGTCGGAGCTTTGATGAAGATAGCGAAGGAAAAGGGCCGCAGTGTCCGTCCCGACCTGAGTATCGGCATTTGCGGCGAACACGGCGGAAACCCGTCGAGCGTCGCCTTCTGCCATTCGATAGGGCTCAACTACGTGAGCTGTTCGCCTTTCCGCGTACCGGTGGCACGCCTTGCCGCCGCTCACGCCGCGCTGGGCAAACTGAAGTAAACGGCTGATTTTTAAAATATCCAACAAGCGCCCGGCGACCGCAATACGCGGTCGCC
>JAISDQ010000023.1 GCA_031264605.1 Synergistaceae bacterium
AGCTGATGCCATTCGTACAAATGTATAAGTACATCACGCAAATTATTGTCACGCGACCAATGCGCTTCTTTTCTTTTCGCGTTGTCACCGAAATTAAACGCGGAGTTTTGTTCATTGTCCGTCATGGAATCAATGAGTTTCCGCATCTTCTCAAACTGCTCGTTCGCCGCCTTAATTAAGTCTGGCTTTGTTGTTGGTCTGGGCATAGTTCATACCTCTGTTTCTTTTGAATCGTTCATTTGTTTCCATTTTGCGATTGGTCTCCATCTTCATTCGTCTGTTTTTGTGAATGTAACGTGTTGCTCCTTCATGGAAATCTTGCCGACCTTATACCCATACTCCGCGGCTTCTTTCTTGTACGTCAGGAAAGAATGGTCTATCGGGAATCCG
This sequence comes from Synergistaceae bacterium, assembly GCA_031264605.1. Classification (GTDB taxonomy): domain Bacteria; phylum Synergistota; class Synergistia; order Synergistales; family Synergistaceae; genus JAIRKI01. Next base: position 391 of record JAISDQ010000023.1, read on the forward strand.
AGGATAACTTCGATTTCCTCAAACGTGAGCCGAAGCGTCGGACTTCCGTCAGTTTGAAGGTGTTTCCATAGCGGGTCATATTTGCTCATAAACTTGCGCCGTCTTTCTTTTCAGGTGTTTCATTGCTCAGAGGCGGCACATTGCACAGCACGGCCATAACCGAAGCGATGCAATGGGCCAGCGTCTTATTCATATCTTTTTTATTTTGTGACAGGAATCCAAATTTCGCTCCTGTAGTCGGGCGAACTCATATCTCCGACAGAATACCACTCCATCTCCGGTGCATCGGCATGTTGATAGCCTGACGATGGCAGCCACTCATTGAATACCTGTTTAACTGTATCCTGCATAGCATCCGGCATCGTTCCAACGACTTCGAATACCGCCCACTGCGCGGCTGGAATATCCAGTTTTTCAAATCCGGCGGGGCATTCTTTTGTTGTCGCGGCGGCAATCCAATAATCGAAGCCGTTATCGCGCATATCGGCGCATACTCCCAACACGCCTGACGGTTCCAAGTCGGAAAGCGCCTGCAGTTTTGTCATAGTTTCGGCAGGCAAACGCGACCACATTTGCGGAATTTTGATAAAATTCTCACCGTTCTCGAAGGACGTAAATTCCTTTACGCCAATGACGCTGAACGCGTCTAAATCAACCGTTCTGTACTTCATTTCATTTTACCCCTTTCGTGTAATCCCCTACGGCGCCGCGAAATTCCGAACGCAGCGACGAAAGCGTTTTGCCGCAATGCTCATCATAAAAACGCCGGCGGAGCATCGCCATCTGGTTCCACTTCACGTCAGGCGCGGGCGCCGCGACGGGCTTTCCGGCCGCTTCGTCCGCACCCCAACCGCGCATCAGCGACATCCAGCCCAGTTGATAGGCGATCATCTCCTTCGGCGTGCGGTCTGCGCCGTCCTGCCGCGCGTCTCCGAATTCGTCCGCAATGCCGTCAAACTCGCTTATGAACGCGTCGGCGGTTTTTTTATTTCGTTGATCAAGTCCGCTTTGCCGCTGTAGGTTTTCATGATGACGCCCTTTTTGATTTAGCGTGTCACTCGATTGTCTCGTCCAGCTTGCTTCTGATTCCCGCCAGAAAGAGTGACAGACAATAATCAAAACTCTCCGCCGCGTCCGACGGATGCCCAAATCCCTTATGTCCCGCAATCACGGCAAATCCGTGAATGAGGCTGCGGAAGCCCCGTATGATGTGGGAAACTTCAAGCTCCGTCAGTTTCGTATCCTTGAAGAGCGCGAAGAACATTTCGGTAATCTGCTGGAACGCCCTGGCGTCGGGCTTCTCGTCATTTTCCGGTTCGGTATAGGCGTTGAGCCATTGAATGGACTCATACATCCCGGGATGCCGCACGGCAAAGTCGATGGACGTTTTGCCCAGCGCGGATACAGCGTCGAGCCCGCTTTTCCCAAAACCTGCCCGTAATAATTCCGCCACAACCAGCCGCGTTGTATATTGCCCCAACACGCTTTTCAAACCGTTCAAATTTTTAACGTGGAAAATCAGCGAAGGGCTTTTAATCTCCAGCTTTGCCGCCACCTCTTTCAGCGACAGATTTTCAAACCCTACGGCATCCGCAATGTCGCCCGCCGTCTGAGCTATCAAATCGATCGTCACGTCACCTTTCATTTCTCCAATCCTTCCCGAATTCAATACGGTCATAATAGAACATAAATACATTATAAACTAATCAAATTAGATTATCAAGAGAAAATTTCATCGCGCGATACGGAAGAACGTGTTTAAAATGATGAAGAAACTTTATTCACGGTAACGCCGCGCCCGTGATGATATAATCAATCCTCGGTAAACGTGAATTCACGAGTTTGGAGCGCTACGCATGCACACACCCCGCGCAATCCTGAAAAACGTTTTTGGGTACGACTCCTTCAGACGCGGGCAGGAGGAGATAATAAACGAGATGCTCTCCGGGCGCGACGTTCTGGGCGTAATGCCGACCGGCGCGGGGAAATCTGTCTGCTACCAGATACCGGCCATACTCTCCGGCGGCGTCTCGATAGTCATTTCTCCGCTGATATCCTTGATGAAGGATCAGGTAGACGCGCTCAGGTCGAACGGAGTGAACGCCGCCGCCATAAACAGCGCCATGGATTGGGACGACGTGCGGTCGGTACTGTGGTCCGCCCGGGCCGGAAAAACCCCGCTGCTCTACATAGCGCCCGAGAGGCTGGAAGGGGAGGGTTTCAGGGAATTTCTGTCGTCCCTCAGCGTCTCCCTTGTCGTGGTCGACGAGGCTCACTGCGTTTCCCAATGGGGACACGATTTCAGGCCATCCTACCTCGCGATAGCCCCGGCAATCGACTCGCTCCCCAAGCGTCCTGCCGTCGCGGCTTTCACGGCGACCGCGACCGAAGAGGTCAAGACCGACATAATAAGACAGCTCGCCATGGATTCGCCCTTTGTGCTCACCACCGGTTTCGACCGCGAAAACCTGTTCTTTCAGGTGGAACACCCGGCCGACAAGATGTCTTTTCTCCTGAGCTACGCAAAAAAATTCCCCGGCATGCCTGGGATCGTATACTGTTCCACTCGCAAAAAAACCGAGTCAGTATGCGGAAAACTCGTGGCGCACGGCATAAGGGCGGTGAGATATCACGCGGGCCTGGACGACGCCGAGAGGCTGAAAAACCAGGAGGATTTCATATTCGACCGGGCCACGGTCATGGTGGCGACCAACGCGTTCGGCATGGGCATAGACAAATCCAACGTGAGGTACGTCATACATTACAACATGCCCGGAAGCATCGACAGCTACTATCAGGAAGCCGGACGCGCGGGCCGCGACGGCTCGCCGTCGGACTGTATCCTGCTGTACGGCGGGGAGGACAAGTCGACTATCACATACCTCATCATGCAGGGCGAGGATAAAAACACCAAGGAAACGGCGTTCCGCAAACTGCGCCAGATGCTCGACTACTGTCACACGTCGGGATGCCTTAGGCGCCATATATTGAACTATTTCGGGGAGAGCGTGCCGGACGGCGGATGCGGGGACTGCGGAAACTGCCGCTCGGTCGCCGAGCGCCATGATATCACGGTCGAAGCGCAGAAAATAATGTCGTGCGTATACCGGGCGGCGGAGAAAACCGGAGGGAAGAAATACGGTCCTCACGTCATCGCCGATATTCTGCGGGGACACCCCTCCAACGTTTCCAGAAGGGAACAGGTGGCGCGCTTCGGACTGAACGCCATATCCACCTGGGGAATAATGAAGGATACGGCCGCCCGCGATATCGTGTACATCATCGATTTTCTGGCCGCCGAGGGTTATCTCATGACCGACGAGTTCGGCGCGCTGTCGTTCACCGAACGCTCGTTCCCGTTTCTCAAAAGCAAGACCAGATTGTTGATGCGGCGTCACGAGAGCGGGCAAAAACCGAAACAGGAACGCGTCCCCGACAAAGCAGCCGCGAAAGGAGGCTTTTTCTCGGGAGGAATCCTCGAAACTCTTCGCAAAACGGTGACAGTCGGAAAACGGTCCGCTTTCTCCGGCGAACTCTTCGAGGCGCTTCGCAGAATGAGACGGGAGATCGCCGCTTCGGAAGGCGTTCCTCCATACGTCGTATTCTCGGACAAGACGCTTCAGGCGATGTGCGACGCGCTTCCGTCGGACGAGGACGAAATGCTGTCCGTCCCAGGAGTGGGCAGGATGAAATTTGAAAAGTACGGACACATGTTCATGGACGCCATACGGGAGTGGCGGGAAAAATAAAAACCCTCCGGCACTCGGCGGCCCAAGCATTGCCGCGGCGATGATTTATACCCCGACAATCGAAACATTTCCGCCGAACTCGTGTTTAACCCGTCTAATGCTGTTCGCCGATAGATTTTTCGATTTTTGAATGATAGATCGATTTGCCCGCTTCCGTGAGAATCGGATAAATCAGGCTCCATATGCAGGCCAACGGATTGACTCCGCCCCATATGATCCCATAAGCGCAAATTGAGAGTATGGTTTGCGTCAGATATTCGTATTGCGAGGGAATCATATCGGGGGCCATCAATCCGGTTTGCCGCAGGTTTTCGAATGTTTCTTCCAATATGTCACGCAAATCGCCCAAAACTTTTTTTTGAATTTGGCATATCTTCTCGGAAATTTGAGATAACTGCTTATAATGTCTTGAATAGTAGATATTATCTTCCTGGTGCCGGAGTAAACCGCGAAAACAATCGTTCAATTCTTCGAGGGTCTTTGGGGCATCAGGCTTTTGGTAATTTTCATGCCGCGCCAACACGGCCTCCTCGACCAAATCCTCTTTTTTTTTGAAATGATATGTGAGGTTGCCTACGCTTATCCCCAACGAATCGGATATGTTCCTCATCGAGACTTCGTTATACCCCTTCTCGCCAAATAGTTTTCTGGCTGTTTCGAGGATTTTTTGGCGGAGGATTCCTTTTTTCTTCACATCGTCGTTTTCTTTTTTCATGCTCTTCCCGCGCGTTTCAAATTTTCTCCTTAATTCTTATTGACAGTTTAGGACGAGCGTGCTAATTTGTCAATTAGTACGGCGTACTAAATTATTCGAGGAGGCGGCACGCGTGATAAATGTTTCTGAATTGCGGCAATACTGGGAAAAAGAATATGAAAGAACTGATACTCCATTTGACACCGAAGTCCCTGACGAGTGGATAGCCGATTTGGAGAAACGAGGCAAGATACGCGGGAATGTTCTCGACGCGGGCTGCGGCCCGGGCAGAACGTCAATCTTTCTCGCCGGGCTCGGCTATGACGTGACCGGCGTGGATATTTCCGGCAACGCGATAGAGAGGGCCGCAAGCGAAAGTATCTCGAAAAATGCCGGCGTTCGTTTCATTCAGACGGATATCTGCGAATGGCCCGGTTATGACGGATATTTTGACACTGTGATAGATATAGGGTGTTTCCATTCTCTCCCGACAGATGATGAGCGGGGGAACTACGTTTC
>JAISDQ010000029.1 GCA_031264605.1 Synergistaceae bacterium
TTATTATCGCTGATTTCATGACGGCGCATTATCTATAACACCTCTCTTCAGACAATGCTTTATTTATGCCATTTTTTTGGATTTCGCGCAATACTTAGTTTTCAAACACGCCCTAGCGAGCGGTAGCATTTACAGTATTCCGGCTTACGGTACATTTCCTGCTTACTTTGAACTTACGTGGCTTCGTAAATCTCAACGCTCGCTAGTATAACAACTCCGAATTCATCTTTATATTCCGAACAAAACCTCAAAACGTTGCTTCCATGTTGGCATCAACGCTTCGTATGTACTCTTGTAAAGCTTGTAGAATCTCAAGTATTGTTTATGATTCTCCTCGTTTGGTTCGTAGATTTTTTTCGTCGAAATGATATTGTCGAGAGCTTCGTCGAAGTCGTGGAAAAAAGATTGGGCAACGGCATTAGTGATGGCTGCTCCGCGTGCACCGAGTTCCTCGCCGTTGACGGTTCTGACAGGTTTCCCTATAGCGTCGGCAAACATCTGGCACCACAGGTTACTTGCCGCTCCTCCGCCACAAACTGTTATCTGTTCAACTGGTTGAGGCATGTGATTATAACAGTCGAGCATAGCTAATGCGACACCCTCATAACAAGCTCGCATAATATCAGCAATTGTAGTGACATGGCTGATACCTGTAAAGCTAGCTTTAGCGTTTGGTTCCGTAAATGGAGCCCGCTCGCCGCCAGCCAGCAGATACGGATGGTATATGACCCCGTTCGATCCTATCGGTATGGTTGAGATCAGTTCCTCGACGTAATCGTAAATATTCGAACCGGTCTTTTCAGCCTCTTTCTTCAAGCCTGCGCCGAAGGTGTTGATTACCCACTCCAGATTAGGCGTACCAGCAAATGACGCCATTAGTCGGAGGTTTTTTCTCGTGATATGGCTGACTGTCATGCCCGTGAATATCCTGTCTCTGCAAGGTTCGTCGATAACCATTTCATGCAACGCCGCAGTTCCTATTATGGAACAGCAATGACCACTCTTCATCACTCCGGCACCAATCGCGCAAGCGACGACATCCATAGGTCCGCAGGTAATTATCGTTTTGTCACTCAATCCAAGCTTCGTAGCCAGTTCCTTTTTGATCGGAGTTTTATTTTTAAGTGGTTCGAGCATAGGAGGAAATTTTTGTTTATAATCGCTCAGACCATACAGCGAGAACAATCTGTCGTCGTATTCCCGAGTGCGCATATCTATAAAGAGAAGACACTGATCCGTTGCGTCCGATATCGCCACTCCGGTCAGTCGCAGGAATAAAACGTCTTTCAAGTGCATGATATATTTCGCGCGATTCAGCGCCGGGCGATCATTGCGATCCATCCATTTTAGGATACAGGGTTGATTTCCTGTACAAAGTCTGGTTCCTCCAATATCGAAGGCCTTTTGAACTGTACCGTCTGACTCCCACTCCTCAAGTTCTTTCACAGCTCTACCATCACAGAAGCAACAACCATTACGCGTCGGAATGCCATTTTCGTCAACTAGCCAGATCCCGTCTCCCTGAGCCGTAATACCGATCCCGACAATTTCATCGGCCGGGTATTGCGATGAAATATCCTTGATGCACTTACAAGCGTTAATCCATATTTCCTCGACATCCTCCTCGTACCAATTTTCTACTGGGCATCTAGCTGTTAACGGCATACCACTCTTCGCGATTTCGTTGCCTTCAAGATCGAAAAGAACAGCCTTTATTCCCGAGGTACCGGAGTCAAGTCCTATAATATATTTGTGCATAGTTCACCCTCCATGATTATGTTTTACCGTTTATCTTGCCGCATAGTTCCCAATCCCCGCCGTGAAGCAAAAATTGCGAAAATTTTTATTGAGCCTGTAATAATTACCCACAAAACAATCAGCACATCTTAAATCATTCACATCAATCGTGTCCGTCATTGAATTTCTTCATTTCACTCAAAATGATACCTAAAACTATATACGCACGATTTTAAATTGTCAATGTGCCAATGTTTGCCTCAAAGCGTGTGAATGACGAGTTGAAATCCTTGTGGATATTCTTTATTTAGGTTCACGAGATTTGGTCTTTTCACTCAATGGGTGAAAGATCTATTTCGGTTGAATTAGTGTTATTACCGTACTCATATTCGATCGGAGAATTTTTTCCCTGGTTAATACTGAAAATCACAAGAAGTGAAAAAACTCGGATATCCCCGAGCGAGAAAATTTCGGTAAGATTTCGCGGTCTATCGACCTATGGCTTGAATCCGGTATGGTGGAAATAAACGTGAGATATTATTCATACTCCTCAGTATATATGCCTTATGAATCTATCATCACACAATAAGACTTTAATTTCGCCGCCAAGAACATGCCTCAACGCGCATAAATAATCGTTGACCGTAAAACGCTTTTTATATTTTTTAAAGTCCTTTAAGTGTTTGACTCTTTTCAGCTTTCCATTTTCCAACAATACGGAAACGCTGATCTTCTCAAATATCATACCCAAAGAATAGACTGTCTCATGGAATTGCGGACAAAATTGCGTAGTCACATATATTAATTTCACCCTATTGACATTTATGCCGCCTAACAATTCTTTTCTACTAAAATTCCCCAAAGTTACTTTTTTATTTTCCGTAAATGAATTGAGTGTAAAATGTCCGGGTTCATACAGTGAAACGCCTGCCGACTTGAATTTATTAACTGCGTATCGATTGAAATCAAAATACAATTGAGAATCTTTATATTTTATTGGGCCGCTTATTGGAAAATCCACGCCATACCGGTCATTCGGCAAACTCAGTTTATAAAAGAAACTCGTCGCTTTATCGTATGTTCCGTCGCCCACAACCTTTCCGTATGTAACAGATAAAACTACATTTATTTCAAATTTTGATATTTTAGCAAAACTACGATAAAAAAAATGATAATCCTTATATATCCAACCTTTTTTGAAATCGATTATATATTTTTTTTTAAAGCGCCAATAAGTAAACATATCCCATATAGCACAAGGGGGAATTACAAGAATCCCAACAGATACACTCCCGCCGGAAAAACGGTCAGAAATCATCATGCTTATCATGAGAATGATAATTCCAAGAGTGCCATAATTAAATGAATGAAGTTCTCTTCCTTTATCGCAACATAATCGCTGCACAACGATTTTATTTTTATATATCAAAATCTTTCCGTCGTTCCATGCAGGAGCGGTTATAACTTTTTCGGGATGTTCGAAAAACATCATTAATATAAACCTCCTTGGTAGAGGTTATACCTATCTGGCTTTATTACATTGTTCCTCAAATATATATGGGAGAGCTGGCTATTTTATAGATAAATTTTTTGCAAACTTAAAAAATACGTTCACTCTTTTCCGTGGGCCGGTTTTTCGTCCACGGCGTCCCTGCGTTTGGAGAGCCATGCCCCCCAGTCGATTCCCAGAAGGCCGCTCGTGATGTATATGCCCGCCAGGGCAAGGAACGATTTTTCGCGGAGCAGGACGAAGCAGGATATCACTATCAGCGTCAGAATCAGCGCTTTGCGCTTATGGACGTTGCCCTTGCGCAGAAGTTTCAGGTTGCCGTATGGGACGGACGATATCATGAGAACTCCCAGCGCGACCATCGCCGCTACCGCGAGCGCCGGAGTGAGGGGTACATCTCCTATGACGAGCGCGGCAAGCGCCATGCCGCCGGCCGGTATGGGCAATCCCTGAAACGGCCCCGTGACGTGGGCGACGTTGAAACGGGCGAGCCGCAGCACTCCGCAGAGCGCGAAGAACGCTGTTCCGAGCGCGCCCGGCATACCGCCCTCCACGCCGACGTATCTGCCGTAGATGAGAAAGGCCGGCGCGGCTCCAAAAGAGAGCGCGTCCGCCAAACTGTCGAGTTCCTCTCCGAAAGCGCTGCTCCCGCCGAGGCTTCGGGCCACTTTGCCGTCCATGTAATCGAAGAACACCGCCATTACCAACAGCAGAGCTGAGGGCAAGAACAACCGCCTGTAGGTCAGTATGAGGGAAAACATGCCGCAAAGCACACTGCCGCTCGTTATCATGTTGGGAACTATCTTGTTGAACGGGATATGGCGGCCTCGCCTTCTGTATCTCATTTTGCCGTTTTCACTCCTATCACCGATTCTCCGGCTTTTACCCTGTCGCCGGCACGAACCGCCGGAGAGACGCCTTCGGGCAGATATACGTCCACCTTTGAACCGAGTTTAATCATACCATATCGTTCGCCCCGCGCAAGAGCGTCGCCCTTTTTGGCGTAGCAGACAATTCTCCGGGCCATTATGCCGGCTATCTGCACCAGCGTCGATCTTCCTTCCGGGGTCAGTATCCGCACGTACATCCGCTCGTTTTCCTCCGACGCTTTCGGAGCGAAGGCGAACCATTTTTTCCCCGGGACATATATTATATCCTGCACCACTCCGTCGCGAGGAAACCTGTTGACGTGGACGTCGAAGCCGTTCATGAAAATGCCTATCCTGACCGAACGCCCGGCGAAATCGTCGAAGGCCTCGTTTATTTCGACGACTTTACCGTCGGCCGGGCTTACCCACGAGTCCGGCGTTCCCTCCGGCGGCGTCCTGTCGGGGTCTCTGTAAAACCACAGCGCCAGCGCGAGCACCGGCGCGAGAAGCGCCGCGATAACGCGGGATAAAAAAAACGCGCACACAACAACGGCGGCCAGCGCGGCGAGCGTCGGCGTGCCTGCCGCGGCAAACTTCACGGATCACGCATCCTTGGAGGTTTCAGGTTCCGACTTTATTATGCTGACGTCCGCCACGGTGTCGCCCTCGTCCAAGCGCACAATGGTATATCCGGTGGCCGACCTGCTCAGGCTCGATATCTCGGAGGCCATCATGCGCACCACGCGCCCGTGCCCCGATATTATCATCAGTTCGTCGTCCTCGGAAACGCCCCACGCGCCTATGAGTTTTCCGGTCTTCGCGGTCAGATGCATGGCCCTCACCCCGCCGGTGGCTCTGTGGTGCTGCGTGAATTCCTCGTAAGGCGTCCTTTTGCCGATGCCGCGTTCGCTGACGAACAATACCTGCCGTCCCGGAATAATCACGTCGCAGCCGACCACGCGGTCGTCCCCCGAGAGTTTGATGCCGTGGACTCCCTGAGCCGAGCGCCCCTGCGGGCGGAACTCGTTTTCGTCCACCCGCAGGGTCTGTCCGCCCGCGGTGGTGAAAAGAAGTTCGTCGCCGCCGTTCGTTATGCGCACCCGCGCTATTTCGTCGTCGTCGCGGACGCCAAGAACGCGCCTGCCGCCCTTGGGCACGCCGTCGAGTTCCTCTATAGGCATCCGCTTGGCCTGTCCCTGTTTGGTCAGGAAGAATACGAACTTGGCGTCGCCGTGGTTCATGTCGCGGAAAGCGACCACTTTTTCGCCCTGGTCGAGGGATACCATCGAACCTATCAGCTTGCCTTTGCCCGTCTTGGGTTCCGGAAGCACATAGCATTTTACGCCCAATATCCTCCCGCGGCTGGTGAAAAGGCACAGGGTATTGTGCGTCGTGGTGGTCTTTATGAGCGATATTTCGTCCTCCGGTTTGGGCGTCGCTCCCTTGACGCCTTTTCCGCCGCGCGATTGCACCCGGTAGTCCTGAAGAGGCATCCGCCTGATGTAACCGTCGCGGCTCAGCACTACCACTATCTCGGCTTCGGGAATGAGGTCCTCCACGGAAAAATCGTCCGCCGAGTCCTGTATCTCGGTGCGCCTCTTGTCCGCGTAATTTTTCCTGACCTGCCTGAGTTCGTCGCCAATTACGGCGTCGAGGACGGATGGGTTGCCGAGGATCGTGCGGTATCTTTCGATGTCGGCCAGCAGCGCCGCGAGTTCTTCCTCGAGTTTGCGGCGTTCCAGCCCAGTAAGGCGCTGGAGCCGCATCTCCAGTATGGCGGCGGCCTGTATCTCGCTGAAGGCGAGTTCGGCCATGAGGCCGGCGCGCGCGGTTGAGACGTCGGGCGCCGCTCGGATTATGCGAATCACTTCGTCGATGAAGTCGAGGGCCTTTACCAGCCCTTCTACTATGTGCGCCCTCTCCTCGGCCTTGCGGAGGCGGTATTCCGTGCGCCTGCGGACGACGGAGCGCCTGTGTCCCAGAAAGATTTCCAGCAGCCGCTTGAGCCCCAGTTCCAGAGGGCGGCCGTTCACGAGAGCCAGGTTTATCACGCCGAAAGTGGTCTGAAGCTGCGTGCGGTTGTAAAGCTGCCTTATCACCAGGTTCGGGTCGGCGTCGCGATGCAGTTCCATCACCACGCGCATGCCCGTCCTGTCGGACTCGTCCCTCATTTCGGTTATGCCGTCGATGAGTCCGTTCTGTGCGCACTTCGCGATCGTCTCCACCAGATTCAGCTTATTGACCATGTAGGGGATTTCGGTAATGACCACGGCGTTTTTGCCGCGCTTCAGTTCCTCCACCTCGGTCTTTCCCCGGCAGGTTATTTTGCCGCGGCCGGTGGCGTAAGCGTCGGCTATTCCGTCGCGCCCCAGGATCACTCCTCCGGTGGGGAAATCCGGGCCGGGGATTATCCTCATGAGTTCGGGCAGTTCGATGTCAGGTTTTTCCAGCATCGCGAGACAGGCGTCGATCGCCTCTCCGATATTGTGCGGAGGTATGTTCGAAGCCATGCCCACCGCTATGCCGGAACTTCCGTTCACCAGCAGATTGGGAACCATGGAGGGGAGAAGCGTCGGTTCCTGCAGCGACTCGTCGAAATTGGGCATCCAGTCGACCGTCTCCTCGTCGATGTCCGCCAGCATATCCTCGCCGATGGAGTCGAGCCTCGCCTCCGTGTAACGCATCGCGGCCGGTTCGTCTCCGTCTATGGAGCCGAAATTTCCCTGCCCGTCGATCAGCGGGTATCTCATGCTGAAATCCTGAACCAGGCGAGCCATAGTCCCATAAATGGCGGCGTCTCCGTGGGGGTGGTATTTACCCATCGTCTCTCCGACGACAGTAGCGGATTTTTTGAACGCGTGGCTGCGTCTCAGGCCGAGTTCGAGCATGGCGTAGAGAATTCTTCTCTGAACCGGTTTGAGGCCGTCCCGCGCGTCCGGTATCGCCCGCCCGACTATAACGCTCATGGCGTAGTCGAGATAGCTGTGTTTTATCTCCTCTTCAATCGGCAGCGGGATGACCTTGTCGAAAAGGCTCCGCTGCCTGGGGTCGTTATCCATCAAAATACCTCCACAGAAACCGCGCGTCCTTCAAAAATCAAGCGGCGGAACACCGCCGCTTGCATTGACCGCCAGTCAATTGTATCACGTTTTGAGGAAATGGGCGCCACTTATTCAGTGAGCGGGAAATACGGCGTGAGGACGCGGGATTCGACCGGAGAGGACAGGACTATGGACGTGGTGGTCTGGCCGTAATTGCCCATCTGGTTGATTATCTGTTCGAGGTGTCCGACGGACGCCACCACGACTTTCAGTATGAAACCGTCGGTGCCTGTGAGATGATGTCCTTCGACGACTTCGATGATGGTGCGGGCCATTTCGTCCGCTTCCTTGAGTTTGCCTACGATCGGGGCTACGCGGATGAACGCGGTGATCGGGAAACCCAGTTTTTCCTGATCCACGACGGCCTTGTATCCTCTGATATAACCAGCCTCTTCCATCCGGTGAACCCTTTCGGCGACGGCCGGGGAAGATAAACCGACGCGCCGGCCCAGTTCGCTGAATGAAATTCTCGCGTTTTCCTGCAAGGCCTTCAGAATTTGTCTCCCTATGTCATCCAACAGTTTTTCTGTTTGCATTATCCTTCTCCTCCTGGCAAATATCGGTGATAAAAAAATTTTAGGTCGTTATGGCTTTGCTGAAACCTTTATTCTAAAACCGCGAACGGCGCAAAGTGAGTATTAAATAGTATTTTGGACACAAGATTTTGAAGCTAGTAAACCAGAACCGCTAAAGTGAAAAAAATGTAACCTGTCATTTCGTTTTAAATTATCAGAAATGCGGGAAAAAATCAAGATGTTCAGAGCATTATTTTTGAGATCATGTAAAAAAAGTTTGTGGATTGAACGGATGGAGGAATTGTTTCGCCGGTACCCGAGGGATGTCTTGAAGCGACGAACGCCGCGCCGTCACTTGCAAATCGGCCGCAATGACAGTATAGTTTTGCCGCGGTTCGTACAATCGGCGGCGCTTGGGGCGGTTTGCGGCAAACGCGTCCCGCGCGCCGCGAGATCGAAACGTCCGAATTATCGGCTGCGAGGAGGATGTGCGTTGAAAAAACTGTTGAACAATGTTGACGACGCGGTGGCCGAATCCCTTGCGGGGTTGTGCGCGGCCCACGGCGGCCTGATAAGGTTTCTGCCGGAGTACAGAACGGTGGTTCGCGCCGACGCCCCCAACGCGAAAGTCGCCGTGATATCGGGGGGCGGCAGCGGACACGAACCACTGCACTGCGGCTGCGTCGGTTTCGGAATGTTGGACGCCGCCTGCGCCGGCGAGATATTCACGTCCCCGACTCCGGAGCAGATATGCGAAGCGGCGCGCGCCACGGACGGAGGGAAGGGCATCCTCATGCTCGTCAAAAATTACACGGGCGACGTCATGAATTTTCAAATGGCTGCCGATATCCTGAGGGCCGAGGGGCGAGAGGCGGAGCAAGTAATCGTCAACGACGACGTGGCCGTCAGGGATTCCACATGGACGGCCGGACGCCGCGGCGTGGCCGGAACTTTTCTCGCCGAGAAAATAGTCGGCGCGGCGGCCGAAAGCGGAACTTCGCTCGGCGAGCTGAAAGAATTGGCGGAGAACGTCAACGCGAACGTCCGCACCATGGGAGTGGCGCTCACGAGCTGCACGGTTCCGGCTGTCGGTAAACCGACGTTCGATCTTCCCGGCGACGAGGTGGAACTTGGAATCGGCATCCACGGCGAACCGGGACGCGAGCGGGTGAAGCGGATGACTTCGAGAGAGACGGTCGAATATCTAGCGAACGCCGTATTGGACGATCTGCCTTTCAGGGAGGGCGACGAGGTGTTGGCGTTCGTCAACGGAATGGGCGGAACCCCTTTGAGCGAACTCTGCATAGTCTACGGCGACCTCAAAAAAATTCTCGACGGGCGCGGCATAATCACGGCCCGCAGCCTGGTGGGCAATTACGTCACCAGCCTCGATATGCAGGGCTGTTCTATCACTGTTTTGAAGCTCGGCGCGCTGTCGCGGGCGCTATGGGATTATCCCGTGCAAACGCCGGCGCTGAGGTGGGGGAGGTAGCGAAAGATGCCGTTCGATGTGAAAATGGCGATATCCGCGCTCCGGCAATTCAACGCGCTGATCGAGGAAAAAAAGGAATTTCTGACAGACCTCGACGCGGCCATAGGAGACGCCGATCACGGAATAAACATGAACCGCGGGATGAAGCGGGTCATCGAAAAACTCAACTCAAAGGAATACGCTGATTTCTCGGCGCTCTACCTCGACGTGGCGATGACGGTCATGAGCGTGGTGGGAGGTTCGGCCGGCCCGCTTTACGGGACGTTTTTCATGAAATTGGGACAGAAGCTCTCCGAGTCGGAAGAAGTATCCGTCGGCGAGTTGGCCGGCGCGATGCAGGAGGGTTTGAACGGAGTAATGTCCTTGGGGAAGTCGGCGGTCGGCGACAAGACGATGGTCGACACTCTGGCTCCGGCGATAAAGGCGTTCAGAGACAACGCCGACGGGCCCGAGGAAGACGCGTGGAACGCCTTCGCCAACGCGGCGGAACAGGGCATGAAAGACACCATCCCGATGCTTGCCCGCCGGGGGCGAAGCAGTTATCAGGGCGAACGCTCCATAGGACATCAGGATCCTGGCGCGACGTCGGCGTTTTATTTAATTTCCTGCCTGCGCGGCGCATTTACGGAGAGGTAACGTGGTAGGCGTGCTGGTGGTATCGCACAGCGAGGACGCGGCGAAGGGCATCAGGGATATCGCCGCGGCAATGTCCGGCGGCGCGCGGGAAGTTCCCATAATAGGGGTTGGCGGGGACGGCGAAGGCGGCTTGGGGGTATCCGTGCCGAGGATATTCGGCGTTCTGAGGGACATGCTGTCGGAAACCGACGGAGTGGTGATAATTCCGGATTTGGGCAGTTCGGTTCTGTCTTCGAGGGCCGCGGTCGCGCTGCTCGATCCGGCTGACGCGGCGAGGTCGGTAATCGCCGACGCTCCCGTGCTGGAGGGCGCGATGATGGCCGCCGTAGAGGCGAGCATAGGGTCCGACCTCGCCGCCGTGGCTAAATGCGCGAGCGACGCGAGGGACCTGCGGAAAAACGATCATTGACCGCCGCGCAGCGTAAGTGGATCGACGTCGCCGTGATCGGCGCGGGGCCGGCCGGGGTCGCGGCGGCCTGCGCGGCACGGACGGCGGGAGCCGGGCGGGTGGTGGTGTTCGACCGCGACGCCGAGCCCGGCGGAATACTTCAGCAATGCGTCCATACGGGATTCGGCTTGCATACCTTCGGGGAGGAACTGACGGGGCCCGAATATATGCACAGATACATAGAACGCGCGCGCCGCGCCGGGGTGGAGTTCGAGCCCGGCGCGGCTGTTTTCGGGATGGAAAAGCCCGAATCGCGCGGGGACCGGCAGAGCGCAGCTTTTTGGGTGTCGAGCGCGCGCCGCGGCGTGGAACGGGTGGAGGCCGGAGCCGTAGTGCTGGCTATGGGCTGCCGCGAGCGTCCGGCCGGGGCGCTTGGGCTGGCCGGGACAAGACCGTCCGGAGTGTACACAGCCGGCTCGGCTCAGAGGCTGCTGAACATGGGGGGCCTTCTGCCGGGGCGCCGCGCCGCCGTGATGGGTACGGGCGACATTGGCCTCATAATGGCGCGCCGCATGACGCTCGAAGGCGCCTCTATAGTGGGCGTATTCGAGATAATGCCGTGGGTTTCGGGGCTCCGCAGGAACGTCGCCCAATGCCTGGACGATTTTGGAATTCATTATCATTTGAACAGCAGCGTGCGCGAGCTGAGGGGTTATCCGGCGCTCGAAGGCGCCGTCGTGGAGAAAATAGGCCGGGACGGCAAGCCAATCCAGGGCTCGGAGGAATTTATCCCCTGCGATACGCTGTTGCTTGCCGTCGGGCTCATACCGGAGAACGAGCTGACCCGTATGGCCGGGATCGGGATAAATCCCGCGACGAACGGCCCGGTAGTGAACGACCTCATGCAGACGTCATGCGAATGCGTTTTCGCGGCCGGAAACGCCGTCGCGGTTTACGACCTGGCGGATTTCGTCTCACGGGAGGGCGAGCGCGCCGGGCGCAACGCCGCGATGTACGCGATGGGCCGGTTGGCAAAGGGGGGACGAGATATCGCCGTCATTCCCGGCGAAAACGTCAGATCGGCGTCGCCTCAGATAATTACGGGCACGGAGGACATCGCGCTTTATCTAAGGGTATCGTCCCCGATAGAGGGAAAGTGCCGGCTGGAAGTGTCGGAAGGACTTTTCTCGGCGGATTTGCGCTGCGCGCGCCCGGGGGAAATGAACACGGCGCGTTTGAAAGCGTCGGATATAGCGTCGCTTCCTCATTACATTCACAGCGTCGCCGTCCGGGTGAAGGAGGCGTGAGATTATGGAACGGATGAAATTTCTGTGCGTGTCCTGCCCTTTCGGCTGTTTTCTGACCGCCGAACACGAGGGCGGCAAGTTGACCGGAGTGTCGGGCAACGCCTGTCCGGCGGGCGAACGGTACGCGGCAAGGGAGGTGTCGGGCCCTGTCCGCTCTTTCACGACCACCGCGCGAGTGGATGGGGGAATGCTCCCGCGCTGTCCAGTCCGAAGCCGCTCTCCCCTGCCCCTGTCGGATTTCTTCGCCGTGAAGCGGGAAATAGACGGGATAACGCTGAAACCCCCCGTAGAGATAGGCCAGACGATAATAAAAAACGTGCTCGAAACGGGCGTGGATATAATCGCAAGCCGTTCGATCCCCTCCTGAACCGCAAAAAAAATTGATAAGATTTGATCCCGCGCTTTAAGGTGACGCTTCCTAAAGATTCGGCTTTGTCCCGACGATAATCATCGTAGTGGAAGGTGTATCGGCGTCGCTTGACGTATTGACGTGAGCATGGATGCGTGTTCAATGCAATGCGGGTCGGTCTCCGTAAGTCGTTCCCTGATGAAATACAGGGAGAACAGTTTGTACAGGGAGGTCGCGTAATCATGCGTATTATGAGCAACATACCGGCGCTGCAAAGCTATAACGCCCTGACGGTGACGAACAACGCTCTGTCAAAATCGATAGAGAGACTGTCGACCGGACTTCGTATCAACAGTGCCGCCGACGACGCGGCGGGGCTCGCGATATCCGAGAAGATGCGCGCCCAGATAAACGGCCTGGACCGAGCGGTATCGAACGCGCAGGATGGCATCAGCATGATCCAGACCGCGGAAGGCGCGCTCTCCGAGACGCACTCCATCCTCCAGAGGATGCGGGAGCTGTCGGTGCAGGCTGCGAACGACACGCTCACCCAGGAAGACCGCAGTTACATTCAGCTCGAAATCGACCAGTTGAAGGAAGAAATCGACAGGATATCTACCACCACGCAGTTCAACAAGAAAAAACTGCTCGACGGTTCCGCCGCCGCGCTTTGGTCGACCAGCAACCTCAGCACCAAAGTCGTCATAAACGGCGGACTGAGGCAAGTCGACCAGTTCGGCCAGAAATCGGCGCTGGAGGGCAACTACAAGGTCTCGATCAATACAACGCCCGGCCAGGGGCAGATACAGAAGAGCGACATATTCAAGATAAAGCACCCGAACGTGATCATGAACCTCACGGCGGACAGGAACAGCGGTTTCGAGAGCGTCTCTGTGGACAGCCTTCCGGC